>JABMQV010000856.1 GCA_013203065.1 Desulfobacteraceae bacterium
CCTGGCGCTGGTCAAGGGCAAAATCGATCCCAAAAACGAAATCCTGGTGCGGGTCCATTCCGGGTGTTTGACGGGAGATGTCTTTGGCTCCCATCGGTGCGATTGCGGTGAACAGCTTAAGAAGGCCATGGCAATTGTTAATGAGGAAGGTCTTGGGGTAATTCTTTACTTACAGCAGGAAGGCAGGGGAATCGGTCTCGCAAACAAATTAAAGGCTTACGCACTGCAGGACAAGGGTCTGGATACGGTTGAGGCGAACGAGGAGTTGGGATTTGGGGCCGATTTGAGGGATTACGGCGTTGGGGCACAGATTCTGGCTGCCCTGGGTGTCAAAAAGATGCGATTGATCACGAACAACCCCCAAAAGATTGTTGGCCTTGAAGGTTACGGACTCCAGGTGACAGGTAGGGTCCCCCTTGAGTGCGAGCCCAGGCCTGAAAATCGGGAATATCTGTTGACCAAGTGTCAAAAACTGGGGCACCTGATGAAACAGCTTGAGGGGTAGAGGCAGGAATTTGAAACAGGTGAATGCCGTATGGACAATTCAGGTATTTTTTAAAGGGGGGTGCAAATGCCCAATATAGTAGAAGGACAGCTATCGGCTAAGGGTTTTCGATTTGCGATCATCGTGAGCAGGTTTAATGATTTCATCTGTTCCAGGCTGGCGGAAGGGGCCATGGATGCCCTGCTGAGGAACGGTGCTGATGACGAAAAACTCTTGCTCGTAAAGGTCCCGGGGGCCTTCGAGATCCCAATCGTGGCAAAGAGGCTTTCCCAGAGCGGTCATTACGATGCGGTCATCTGTCTGGGTGCCGTTATAAGGGGAGCCACATCACATTTTGAATACGTGGCTGCTGAAGTATCAAAGGGAATCGCCAATGTCGCCCTGGAAAACAATATTCCCATAACCTTTGGTATCTTGACCACAGACAACCTGGAGCAGGCCATAGAAAGGGCCGGGTCAAAATCGGGCAACAAGGGTTTTGAGGCTGCCATGGTAGCCATTGAGATGGTCAATCTCCTAAAGGAATTGGAATAACCCGGCCTGGTTCTCAAAAGGTAGGAGTTGTTTGACCTTGCGGATGGAAAGATAGGTTTCCCCAATAATTCATAGATTGATTTAAACGAATGGGCAGAAGACGAAGGGCCCGAGAACTTGCTATTCAGGTTCTTTTTCATTTGGAAGTGAACCCCGCCGACCCGGAGGAGGCGTTTGGTCAGGTCTGTGAAAACTTTGGTGCCGGAGAGTCCATCAGGCCGTTCTCAAGGGAGTTGGTCATGGGTGTCTGCGAAAAGAGGCAGGATCTGGATAGTTTGATCATAAGTGCGTCGAAGAACTGGCGTCTGGAGCGTATGCCATATGTGGATCGGTCCATACTGAGGGTGGCCACATTTGAAATGTTGTGCAGAGAAGATATTCCTCCCAAGGTCTCCATCGACGAGGCCGTGGAGATCGGAAAGAAGTTTGGGACAGAAGACTCCGGCAGTTTTATAAATGGGATTTTGGACAATATATACAATGCCCTGGTTCAGGATGGCCGGGCGGGGAAGATGGAAGAATAAGGCGTTGGAGAGTTTCGGACGATGAAGTATGATCCCCAGATATTGGAATCTAAGTGGCAGGCCTTTTGGGAAAAAGAAGGTTTGTTCAAATCTACTGAAGACCCCTCCAAAGAAAAATACTACCTCCTGGAGATGTTTCCTTACCCTTCCGGGAGAATCCACATTGGTCACGTGCGCAATTATACCATCGGGGATGTGGTAGCCAGATACATGAGGATGTGCGGAAAAAATGTTTTGCACCCCATGGGATGGGATGCCTTTGGAATGCCCGCAGAAAACGCGGCCATAGAAAATAACACCCATCCTGCCAAATGGACTTTCGATAACATAGCGGCCATGAAGAAACAGCTCAAGAGAATGGGTTTCAGCTACGATTGGGACCGCGAGCTGGCCACGTGTGACCCGGCGTATTATCGTTGGGAACAACTGGTGTTCCTGAAGATGTATGAGAAGGGCCTGGCCTACAAGAAAAAGACCCACGTCAACTGGTGTGAAAGCTGCCAGAGCGTCCTTGCCAATGAACAGGTAGAGGATGGCTGCTGCTGGCGCCATACGGACAGGGAAGTGACCATCAAGGAGATGGACAGCTGGTTCTTGAAGATAACGGAATATGCCGATGAGATCCTTGATTACTGCCAAAGGCTCCCTGGATGGCCTGAGCGGGTCCTGACCATGCAAAAAAACTGGATCGGAAAAAGTTATGGCGCGATCATCCGATTCCCCATGGACGGTTCCGATGAGGTCATCGAGACATTTACCACGCGGCAGGATACGGTCTATGGCGCCACCTTTCTCTGCTTCGCCCCGGAACACCCCCTGGTCAAGGAGATTGTGAAGGGGTTGCCCCAGGAAAAAGAAGTGACCGACTTTGTCGAGCGGACCCTCAAGATGGACAGTTACATGCGCACGGCGGATTTTACCGCAAAGGAAGGGGTCTTTACGGGAAGATACTGCAAAAATCCCGTAACAGAGGAGAAGATCCCCATATTTGTGGCCAATTTTGTCCTGTTTGAATATGGAACCGGGGCGATTATGGCCGTCCCCACCCATGATCAAAGGGATTTTGAATTTGCCAAAAAATATGGTCTGAAACTTCGGGTCGTCATTCAAAATCCGGATGGGAATTTGGACGAAGAGACAATGGCGGAGGCCTATGTGGGTGAGGGGACCCTGGTCAATTCCGGACCATTCGATGGCCAGCAGAACTTGGCAGCCCTGGATAATATCGCCGAATACCTGGAATCGAAAGGCATGGGCCACAAGACCGAGAACTTCAGGATCAGGGACTGGGGTATCTCACGACAGCGTTACTGGGGAGCCCCTATCCCGATTATCTACTGTGACAGGTGCGGAACGGTCCCTGTACCTCAAGATGATCTTCCTGTGGTCCTCCCCCTGGATCTGGATATGAGACCCAATGGCGGGTCTCCGCTCCCTTTTGAGCCGTCCTTTTACAAAACCACCTGCCCCGAGTGCAAGGGAGACG
>JABMQV010000857.1 GCA_013203065.1 Desulfobacteraceae bacterium
CCCCAACCCGGTGCTGGGCGTGACAGCCGTGGGACTCGATCACCTCGGCTACAACACGGTTCTTCACAAACCCTGGCCTCTGGGTGACCATCTTCACCTTTTCAGGATCAGAGCGAAAGACCTCCATCTCTTCGTCGGTGTATCCCATGTGGCTCTGAAAAAGGCTCCATATCTCTTCTGATTCCATCTTTATCCTCCTGATTTAAGGTTTCTAAAATCGTATCGGTTCACAGGTTCAATGGTTCAGGGTTTTGAGAGCGCCGGAAAGAAACGGCTGAATCCCACGATGCACGAGATTATTGAGAACCTACGTCTAAGCCTCCAAAAAACCGGGGTTGCTATACTCGGGATCGGGATAGGTATAGAAACCCTTGCCCGTCTTCCTCCCCAGATCGTTTCTGTCTATCATCGCTTTAAGGGCCGCCGGAGGATGATCTTTCGGGTCTTTGGATTCGTTGTAATAGACCATCTCGATGTCGTAAATCACGTCAAGTCCCACATTGTCCATGAGGCCAAAAGGCCCTTGGGACATATTGGAAAAAATCATCCAGGCCCGGTCGATATCCCTTAAGTCAACAAACCCCTCGGCCCACATATGAAGTACCTCCCGTTTGATGGCCCGCCACACCCTGTTGAAGCAAAATCCAAGGATTTCCTTATTCACCGTGAGGGGGACACACCCGACCGTACGGATCCATGCCCTGCCCGTCTGGAAGGTCTCATCCGTTGTCTTTGTACCCCCCATGATATCGACCATATTATGCCCCAGGGCGGGAAAATAAAAGTGCAGGTTCAGACACTTTTCAGGGCGGTTCGTGGCGTCTTCTATCCTTGAAATAGGGATGGAAGAACTGTTGGTTGCAAGTATGGCCTTTTCAGGGGCAAGGGCATCGATCCTTTTGAAAACCTCCCGCTTTATGGCCACATCCTCGGGCGCGGCCTCGATAACAAGGTCCGCGTCTCGAAGCGCCTCTTTGAGTTCCCCGCAAACCACTACTTTCTCAGCACCTTTATCCCATTCAGCCACTGTGACAACAGGATCTTTCCCCCTGGTCCCTATCAAAGACCCGATATCCTTCAATGCCCTTTTAAAGGCTCCTCCATCCGAATCATAGGCAGACACCTCATACCCAAAGCAGGCAGAAAGGGTAGCGATCTGACTCCCCAATGTACCTGTCCCCACAACGGCAACCCTGTTGATCTTATTCTCCATTCTTCTCTCCTTTCTCCATTCTCTTAGCTCTTTGACCCTCGTTTCCTTCCCTCGCGATAACGGCCGCACCAAGGGCCCCCACGATCTGGGGTTCGTCCGGCACCGCGATCGGATGCCCGATATCTTCTGAGAGCAACCGAACCACGGCCTTGTTCTTGGCCACTCCGCCCGTCATGACCACCGTATCGGTCACCCCCACACGCATGGCAAGGCCCGCGGTCCGGCGGGCAATGGCCCGGCTCACGGCCATGGAAATATCCGCCGGCCTCTTGCCCTGACTGATCAGGCTCACCACCTCGCTTTCCGCAAAGACGGTGCATATGGATGAAATGGTCAGCTCTTCTTGCGATTCAAAGGCCAGATCACCCATCTCGTCCAATGGAACTTCCAGGGCGCTTGCCATTACCTCCAGGAAACGCCCGGTGCCTGCGGCGCATTTATCGTTCATGGCAAAATTAAGAACCCGGCCCTCTTCTCCCACGAGAATCGCCTTGGAGTCCTGTCCCCCAATGTCGATAATTGTGCCCACATCCGGAATAAGAGATACGGCGCCCCTGGCATGGCAGGCGATCTCCGTCTTTGAACCCTGGGCCTCCTTGACCCTTGCCCTGGAATATCCGGTTGAAACCACCCTGTCCACATCCCTTTCATTCAGACCCGCCTGGGCAAGGGTGGCCTCAAAGGCCTCCGTCGCGGCCTTTTGTGAATTATTCCCGGTGGGGAGGACAGCGTAACTGACGATCTTTCCGTCCGCGTCAATCAAAACGGCATCGGCCGTGAGCGAGCCCACGTCTATTCCCGCGTAGAAACCCATCAGTTACTGGCCATGGACTCGATAAATGCCTCGAGCCGGGTCTCCACCTGGGCATCGGAGTAAACCCTGGGATCATTCTGGTCTGCCTCGATCACGACCCCCGGCCTGCCTGTGAGCTTGCTCAATTCCTCCTGAAGTCGATACATGCCCACCGAATAGGGCTTGCAGGACCGGTTTGAGTGCATGATAAAACCGGTGAGGGAAAATTCATCCATCAGCTGGGCCAGGTATTTTATACGCTCCTCAAATCCCCAATTGATATACACATTCAGATACGAGGCGGCCAGGAGTTCATAGGGATCACGTTCTTCCCCTGCCTCGTGATCCCCCAGACCTCCCCAACTGTTGGCATAGGTTGTGACCACCAGTGTGCACTTCTTCTCTTCAAAAAACTTCTCAAGCCGCCGCATCTTGAACCAAACCGGCAGGTTATCCCACAACACCCGATATCTTTCTTCGGGGATGGACCCTATCTTCTTTTCCGCCCGCTCGGCCACCTCCTCATAAAGGAGTTTGTAATAATCCACACATTCCTTTGTACCACGGAGGGTCACAATGGGCCCGAGATGGATAAATGAATCCAGGCTGTTAAAAGGGGACGGAACTGTCTTGCCCAGATAGAGCATCTTTTTCCATTGCTCGGCCGCCTCTCGACTCAGGGACAGGACCTCATAGAAACGTTCACGGTCAAAGGAGCGGCCCGTGAACTCCGAAAGGAAACCCTCCAGGTCCTTGAGCTGTCTGACCGTATAGTCGATCAGGTCCTTGTTTAAACCCTCATGAAGAAAGGGGGTATCCACGATGAACAGGGGGACATCGTACTTTCTGGCCACAACCTCATACCACTTGATAACAGTCTTGCAGATATTGGTGGAACAGACGAGGAAATGGGGAGGGGGCAGACCTGCTGCAGGTCCCCCCTGGGTAATGTCCGCCCCAAAATCGGTCCGGGCATAGGCGCAGATGTCCTGAGAAAACCCAGCCTGCTCCGCCGCCTCCATAAGCTCTACGGATTGGTGGTTTGCAGCGCACATGGCCGCGTAGTTTTCGGGATAAATGGGGATAATGTCCATCGCAAAAAGGAACTCAACGGGCGCACCGCTTGTTATCCAGGCGATGGGTTTTTCTCTTGTGGTCTTGGCCTCGATATAATAATTGGTCATGAGTTCCTTCATCTTCGAGAAGGCCTTGAATTCTGTCATCCTTTTATCCCTCCAAGATCTCGCAAAACGCGCTAATCCTTGTCTTGACCGCATCAAAGCTGGTCATGGAAAGCTCAACATCAACGGTGGCAGACGGAATGCCCTCCTCCTTGAGACGCCCTACCAGTTGGGGCCTGTCAAAGGCATCCGGTTCGCAGAATTTGATATACCAGAACAGGAGCCCGTCCGCCCCCGCACGTTTCACCTTGTCCACAAGATAGGGATGGCGGTCATTGTCGGGGTTGTAAATGCAACAACAGGGTGCCGGGTTAAAGAGAAATTCCGTGACCCCTTCCACCAGATCTTTCACATGGAGTCCGCGTTTTGAGACAGTCCGCCAGCCATTGGCAAAGTCGTCATCCACCACTACGACTCCCAACTCATCAAGAATGCCGTAAATCTCTATGGGGTCAAAGACAAGGCCGGAGATGACCAGCCTCGGGCCTTTATTGACCTGGCCTTTGAGTCCATCCAATCCCGCGTGCAGGGTTTCGAGCATTTCATTATATACGGTAGGGGGCAAAAAGAAGCCCGCCTTGATGACCGCATAAAAACCCCTGTTCTTCATCAGTCCCGGTCTTTCGCGGCGAAGCTTGTACAGCCTTTGCTGAAGTTCGCGGGTACGGCCACGGACCCTGGCCGCCTCGGCCAGTGAATCCTCCGTGATCCTTTGGCCGGTCACTTTCTCAAGTCCTTCAACCACGGACTGAATCACACGCTTGAGATAGGACCGCCTGGCCTCTTTTGTGCGTGTGATGGGGATGGAGAGTTCCAGGGTCGGTTTGGAAAAAAGCATCTTGTAAATTTCCCTCAAGTTTATCAGGGTATCGCAGAGAGAAGTGAAGGCGTATGCCTTGACCATATCCGCTCCCCCAATAAGCTCCAGTTCCAGGACTGATCTTGCCACAGAACAGCAATAGGCCTGAAGATAGGCATCCGATTTCCCAAGGGGCAGATTGTTGCCCCACAGTTGCACTGCATATCCTCCAGCCGCGTCGATCAGTTCCATAGGGAAATAGGCCGGCATCACCCCAACTACCGGCCGGCCCTGCTCCTTTTCATATTTCAATACGGTCTTTGATACGTTGTTTATGACCTCATAAAACGGTTCAAACATACTTATCGATCCTCCGGTTCATCCCACGCCGTTTCTCATCTGTTCCGCGCTGACCCCGCCAGTCTTCAATCTTCAATATTGACAAACTCGTAAAAAGTCAAAAATGACCCCTTTTCGTCATTCCCGCGAACGCGGGAATCCAGGAAAATC
>JABMQV010000858.1 GCA_013203065.1 Desulfobacteraceae bacterium
CCTCATTTAATCCCTCACTTATTCCCTCATGATGTCTTTCGGAATGGGGAGTATGGGCTGCGTTTTTCGAATGTTGTTTCGCGATGGCAGCATGTAAGGATTTTCGTCGAGAGGTAATCGAAAACCAGGTTTCATCGGCTTCGATAAGGGGAGGTTCAAGGTTGAAGGCGTGCAAGGCTTCCCGTATTCTCTTAATCCCGGAGCCGATATTTTCAACCAGGTTCATACGGGCCATGAGCGAAAAGAGGAGCAGGTTGCGGGGGCGGCTTACTCGGCCCAGATCTTTCAATTTGAGGCCGGGCACCAGGCCGCCGGGGCTTACAATAGATACCCTGTCCTGAAAAATATGGACCTGGATGTAAGAGGTGGAGCGGTAGTCGCGATGGCCAATGGCGTTCAAGAGGCCCTCCCGGAGTGCTTCATCAGGAAGTTCAAGGATTTCTTCCCTTGGCCCACCCTTGATCACATATTCGGTGTTTAGGTGGGAAAACAGGTACGAAATACCATTATGATAATTTTCGGCAATATTTCCCTGAAAGGTTGCTTGATCCAGGATTTTGGTTTTTGAAGTGCCCTGGAAAAGAGCACATGTAACAGAAGCCTGAAGGAAAAACTTTGGAACCGTCTTGCTGAAAAGAAGCGCTCCAGTATTTGTCATGCCATTTTCCGTCAATAACTGAAGGTTGCTTAAAACATCCTGCTGTTTCAAGCCCTGAGGAATACCGGCGGCTTTTTTAAAGGCCTGAAATTTCCTGCCGTCAAAATCACGGCGCATGTCGAATTTTGTGCAAGGCTGCTCATCGAATCGAATCAGGCCTTCATGGAAAAAGAATTCTCTGATTTCATCCCGGTTCATCTGTTCACAGTTAGCCGCTTCACGGATATAGAAGATGCCGTTGGCGGAGTATGGTTTGTTGGGTCCGCTTAGTACGGTGACAACCAGGATATCGTCCACCATTTCAATATCCAAAGCCAACAGAGGATCCATGTCTCTGGCTGTATTTTGAATCCGAGATTTTGTGCGGTTTGGGCTTGTTACACCGACTTTGCGGTCGTTATCGTCCCCCCCGATCAGGATGTGTCCACCTGACGTGTTTGCAAAAGCGCATAATTCCCGGCCGATATGGGACCGCGACTTCTTAAATTCAGAGGTAAACCCCTCACCGATCTGAATTTTCCTGTCTAATTCTTCTGTATTTGATAAGAACTTGCTTTTTCGAGGAAAGACTATAGAGAATTTCCACTTGTGATTCAAGAAAAAGGAACCACAACATATCTGGTATCAGGCTGGATTGCAGTTCTGAGTTTGTTCAGGAATATCGGTTGCCAGAAGATCTTCCTTTTCTAAAGAAGCCATATAGGGAAAGACTTCATCGCATATAAAATCTCGCAAGTTTTTCATGTTTTTTGTCCGCCACTTTGACCAAATGAAACGCATCGCTTGTTTTGATAAGGCCCTAAGTATCGATCCAGACTATAATGAGGCATGGCTTGAAAGGGCCGATGCACTAAATTCATTGAATTCCCACTGCAATATTGCCTAATCTCGTTTATAAAGAAATACACCGGAAGTCAATGAAAAGGCCTTCTTGGCCTCCATCCCGAATTGATTGGATTAAGCATACGGCTTCTCTATCCACCTCATAACTGCTGTAACCGTCACTGACAAAGCAGGTTTCGGTCTAGTGTTCGGAACTGAGACTGTGTCAGAGGCCCTCGACCTCTTCCACCTTTACCCTGTTATTCTAGTTTGGCCATTCCGAATTTTTTTCATCGAGGGTGAACCAGTTCCCGGCATCCTTGCACTATATATACAAATCTCGTTACGGGCCGTGTAGACGAAAGGCAGCTGAGGTGATGCAAAGTAAGAAACGTATAATCGAGAAATATATTGTCACATGCGCCCGGCTGGGAGACAGGGCAGCACAGGAACAACTGGTCATCCATTATCAGAAAAAGTTTCTGAGTCATGCCTATAGGCTCCTCGGAGATACCGAGCAGGCAGGGGACGCCGTGCAGGACGGATGGATAGATATCCTGCGCGGATTCCCAAAGCTCCGAGATGATGGTGCATTTCAGGCCTGGGCCTTTCGCATCATCACCCGCAAATGCGCAAGGCACATTTCCGGATTGCAAAAAGACCGTGTGGTCCTCCAAACCATATCGGATGAACCAAGGCCGGACCATGTGGCCGAGGATGAAATTGAACGGGCCGCCGACCGCAAACCACTTCAAGAAGCGTTGGCGAAACTTCCCGCCGAACACCATGCGGCTGTTGCCCTGTTTTACCGGGAAGACATGAGCGTCGCCGAGGTGGCGGTGGCTCTAGATATACCGGTGGGAACTGTTAAGTCCCGCCTCATGAACGCGCGCAAAAAACTGCGCGCCACACTTGAAGGAGGAGACCATGGATAAACTTGATAGAATGATCAACGAAGCGCTCGACGATGAGGAACGTGAAATCTTGGAAAAGATCGGCCAGGAACAAAGCTTTCCAAAACTCGCTCTTGGTCTGTTTAAGGGCCGGCTTGGTTGGTTAAACGGGGTCATTCTCATTGCGCATCTCATATTTGCGGTCGGCGGTGTCTATGCGGCCTGGCAGTTTTTCAACATGAGCGAAGTGCTTGAGGCCATGCGCTGGGGTCTGTCGGCAGCCGTGCTGCTGTTGGCTGCGCTCATCACCCGGATTACCCTTTTACGGTCGATGCAGACAAACAACGTTCTGCATGCTGTAAAACATCTGGAAATGCAGATCGCCCTGCTGACTGCCAAGCGCTGAGCCTGAGCCCTCTCAACGCTTCACCCAGGCGGCCCTTGTTGCCCTCCCGCAGGGGAGCAAGAGCCGCAGCAGGATTAGAATGGGAAATGGTGTCAGATCTTGATTAGGATATTCAATTACATCAATGCCTCCATTTGGAAGTGACATGGTGGTGGGAAACAAAGTTGAGAGAAGATGTCAAGAAATGAGGTCACCTTGATTAGTGATTAAACTGATTCACTGAAGATAATGATCCTGGTCTGTATTAGGCATGAGAGGGTACAACCACCCTCTTTAAACTGTGTGATAACCTATTGTTTTTCTTGTTTATTTGCGGTATCCCATGGTAAACATCAGAGCTTTACTATTTTCAGGGGGTAAGGCATACTCGCAACATAAGTCAAGTTATCACAGGCTTAGATTTTTTGGACCATAATCCTTGATTTACGCTCAATTGTCGTAAGTTGTTTTGGAACCTACGTCCCTCTTTACACGGGGATATTAGCGAAGTTCTCATTGATTGCCGAAATGGTGCCCCAATACTTATCCTCTGTCTCGACCAAACGCGCCTCTAAGTTGGCTATGACGGAGTGGTGGCGGTTCTCGCGAATGTAATGCCGAATTCCCTCTGCTTCCGCTCCGTAAACAAAGGTCTCCTTCAAGCGCCTGACCACCTTCTCCCCGCCCCAACTGCCAGTAGGCAAGTGGCGTAAGGGCCGGTTCCAATGAAATCTGCTTAAGCCATGGCAACTTGTTGACCATCCTTCGCATAGGGTCATCATCAGGTCCCTGTAATATCTCGTCAACTACTGCCTGGGGAATGATCACTTCGGAAAACTGCCCCGGTAGCAATTCCAGCAGATCTGCCTTTGCCAGTGTGATCAAAGGTGAAGCATTGCTTATAACTGTCCGCACGATTATTCCTCCCGAGCTGCCTGGAGAATTTCATCAGCGGTTTCCTGGAAAGGTGATACTGAAAAGCGGGCGAGTGCTGCAATAAATTCTGCCCTGCTCAATCCCGAAATTTCAGCTGCTTTTCCCTGGCTCACCATTCCTGTCTCATACCATTTCACTGCAGCAGCCAGTCGCAGCTCGGTTGCCAATTCCCGGGGGGACTTGCGCATCCCCAGAAACACATCATCCGGCATTGCAATCTCAATCGTCTTGCTCATAGCTTAAAAACCTCCACACGCTTTTTATGAAGTAAAAATCAGCTTTGGTCTCGAGTTTATGGTTTCTTCCTCCTTTTCCCCCTTGCGATTCTAATCTTTCTTGTGCCAACTCACCTCTGTTGGCACTGCAAAAGCCGGGATTTTCCAAGAAAGATCTTTGTAACTTCTCAATAAATTAGGGTAAGTGCTTTGGCA
>JABMQV010000859.1 GCA_013203065.1 Desulfobacteraceae bacterium
CCCTTGTATTCCTTTGGATCACCCCCAATGGCAGGGGACATACCCCCGAGCACAAAACACAAAACCAAAAAACACAAAAAAATCAATTTTTTCATAACGTCCCTCCCTTTGCATAAAAGTGGCTCTCAATATCTCGGACAAAAAACCAGACTCGCTGAAAAAGCTTCCCCACGTCTCCCTACCACCCCCTTTCCTTGCTTTCGTCAACCGGATCACTCATGAGATTCACGCGGTGATCTCGCACGTGTCAAAATTATTCTTTGACCACATGCTCCTTAATCCCTTGGCTTTCTCCAAAAAAATATTCTTGCATTGCCAAGTCATCAGGGTGCAGTTCACTGAGTTAAGGTCTCCTGGCGTAACTTCAAAATCACCTTCTCTATTACCTCATGAAACGCGGCGCTGATAAAGCCGATATCCGTTCCAAAGAGCTGGAAGTTAATACCCATATCGCTCAGTTTTCTGGATTGCTCCACGGTACAGGGGTTCACGGCGGACATGACCGGGATACCTTTCTTTTTTCCCCCCGCCACAACTGCTTCAAATGCCTCCACTATTTTCGCATGGCTGAAATCGTAAAGGAGATTCAGGCCGAGTGAGAGTGCATAATCCGTCGGACCGAAGCAGAGGGCATCGAGGCCCTCTACCGATAGGATGTCGTCAAGGTTCGGCAAAAATTCCTTGTCTTCCAGCAACGGGATGACCATAGCTTTATCGTTGCTCGCCCGGATAAAGGCATCCCAGTCGAAATCGCCGCATCGATACCTGGCCGATCGAACGGTGGGGTCGGCACCGCGAATGCCCTTTGGCGGGAACCGGGCGAATTTGACAGCGTTTTCGGCGTCTTCCCGGGTTGCCACGTGGGGAACCACCACGCCTTCCGCCCCTGCTTCGAGGGCGTTGCGAACATACTGTTCCCTATTCTCTTTTACCCGGACAACGGTGGCGATATGACTGGCTTCGGCGGCCCTGATAAGATTTTCCAGATCCATATCGCTACCCATGGGCGTATGTTCGGTATCAATGAAAAGCCAGTCAAAGCCTGAATATCCCAGCATTTCCACAATCAGGGGGCTCCGACTCATCACGGCACAACCGCACAGGAGCTTGCCCTCAGCAAGGTCCAATTTCAGGCGTTTTTCTCCAGACATTTTCTTCTCCCTATGTTTTATAGCTTTACAGATTTGCGGGTAAATCATCAATAAACTCGAACACCACTCCATAACTCCCCGATTATTTTCCCCGGACTTACCGAGAAGTTATGTTTGCGTGACATTTTAATCCCGCATGTCATTGATTCGTCACACTATTTTTCAGCCTGCCGATGCCCTCTATCTCCACCTCCACAACATCGCCCGGTTTCATGGGGCCAATTCCCTGGGGGGTCCCCGTGATGACGATGTCACCTGGGTAAAGCGTGATTCTCCGGGAGATATAACTGAGGATTTTTTTTACGCTGAAGACACAATTCTTCGTATTATCCTGTTGTACGACTTTGCCGTTCAGATAGGTCTTCAACTCCAGCCGGTCGGGGTCCAGGTCCGTAGCAACATATGGTCCAAAGGCGCCAAAGGTATCAAAACCCTTGGAAAGCGTCAGCATAAACGGGTTTCCGGTTACGAGGGCGCGTTCGGTCACGTCATTAAAACAGGAACAGCCCAAGATGTGTTTCATGACCTCTTCCTCGGGGACATCTTTCATCTTCTCCCTGATCACCACAGCCAATTCACCCTCGTAATCCACCCGTTCCGCATCCCGGGGGTAGGCAATGGCATCTTGGTGCCCTATCAGGCATGACGGGGGTTTCAAGAACAGAAGGGGTTCCTCGGGCACGGAAAGACCGATTTCCTCGATATGTCCTAAATAATTTTGTCCCACACAGACAATTTTGGATGGAACAACCGGTGGAAGAAATTTTACCCCGGAGAGGGGGTAAAGGGTTCCGGTCTCCTCGTAGCGGTCTAAGAAAGAGCCTTTCACAACCGCCACTTTTTCTCCCTTAACTACTCCTTCATGTTCATTTCCGTTAAACTCAAACCGTGCGAATTTCACTTAAACCTCCATGATTCTTGATTTTCGTAACTTCAAAAAATATGCCCTCGAAAAAAGAAATTAGAGCTCTTTCAAACCCAAAAGCAAACGGTCAACCATGTAAAGATCCGGGCCTGGAGGACCAGGATTTCTATTTTGAATTAAAGTCCGTACTCTGTTCGTTGTATAATATCTTCCTGAACCTCTTTATTGAGCTGGGTAAAATAGGCGCTATATCCTGCAACTCGTACGAGAAGGTCGGAATACTTCTCAGGGTTTTCCTGCGCGTCCTTAAGAACAGCCGTATCCACCACATTGAATTGGACGTGCCAGCAACCAATATCACACAGGCCGCGAATCAGCCCTGCCATTTTATTCAACCCCTCAGGGGAACTGACAGAGTCGGGGTTCAGGCGCATATTAAGTAGTGTTCCGTTCCTCAATTTGGCGGCGTCAAGTTTCGCCACTGACCTCAGCATGGCCGTTGGGCCCTTTTTATCGTTGCCGGGGTAAGGCGAGGCGTTGTCAGCGAGGGGTTCTCCGGCTTTTCTGCCGCTGGGTAAGGCTCCGACAACCTTGCCAAAGGGAATACCGGCTGTGACAGCGATGATTCCTGCCTGTGCCTGTCCTCCAAAGATATTCTTGTATTGAGCGACCTCTTCGTTGCAAAATTGAACAATTTCCCGGGCAAGAAGATCCACCTCGTCCACGTCGTTGCCGTATTTAGGGGCCTTGTTCAACAGTTGACCTCTGACCAACTCATGGCCTTCGAAGTTGTTTTCCAGGGCACCCAAGAGTTCCTCCATGGTGAGGCTCTTCTCCTCAAAGACGAGTTTCTTGACAGCGACAAGAGAATCCGCCGTATCCGCAATGCCGATCTCATTTACGGCCGGCCCAAAGTTATATTTTGCACCGCCATGTTGTAAATCCCGCCCCGTCTTAATACAGTCATCAGTAATTGCTGAAAGGAAAGGGGTTGATAGGAGTTCGCTGTAGGCATTTTCTGCAAGTGCATTCACGATAAACATATGGCGGACCATGTTTGCCAGTTGTTGTTTGAAGGCATTCATAACCTCATCGAAGCTGGAAAACTCCCTTAGGTCGCCTGTGGAAGGGCCAACTCTCCTGCCGGTGAAACGCCACACGCCATCGTTTAGGGCCAGTTCCAGGGCAGCCGGCACGTTGATGAATCCGCCGGTGAGATGTATTCCTTCTCCCCGGGCCCGTGGTTCAACACATCCCATGATGGCGAAATCCCGTGATTCCTCCAAAGACAGTCCCTTGCAGCCCATGGAAAAGGCGATAAGGTCTTCGTTGTAAAATTTGGGATGCCCGGTACCCAGGCGGGCAAGCTCACATGATTTTGAAAGAAAATCATGCGGGGTGTCATGGTGGATTCTGACAGAGACATCCGGTTGAGCTACCATCAAATCCGCCATGGCCTCAACACAGAGGAAGGAGAGTTCATTGGTGGCATCCCTCCCGTCAGAACCTCGCCCACCCAGGTTCAGATTCTGCCACTGGGGGGCGCCGGTGTAAAACTTTGCCGTATCCGTATTGGAAAAAAGCATCAGTTCACAGAACTTCAGAAACAGGCATTCCAGTAATACCAGGGATCTTTCTTTTCTTTTCTTCCCTGTTTCCATCTGATAGTAGGGGAACATATATTGATCAAACCGACCTGGCGAAAGGGAGTGGCCGCTCTCCTCCAGACGCACCGCCAGATGGATAAACCAGAAGGATTGTACAGCTTCCCGGAAATTGGCGGGAGGGTTGTAAGGTACCCGGGAACAAATCTCACTTATCTGATAGAGCTCTGATCGACGTTCGGGGTCTGTCTCTTTCTCGGCCAAGGTTTTTGCAAGCAGAGAATATCGGTCAGCCAGTTTAATCAGACCCTCAAGTGCCAACCGGGCTGCCTTCAGAAACTGCAGTTTTGGTGTATCTTCCGGATCGGTAAGGTCAAGTTCCCGTGTGGCGTTATCTACCTGCTCCAGGATTCCCTTGGTACCGATCTTCAACACCTTTTCATAGTTGGGAACCGTTGTGCCGATCCCTTTTTGGATTAAGGAGAAATTATCGATAAGACCGGTGGGTTGGGTGGGGTATACAGAAGGGTCTAGATAAATCATACGAGCCGTATCCGGGGGACAATCGCAGTACACCCTTTCGCTAATGGCTTTCCCCTTCCAGAAAGGCAAAATTTCTTCCCGAAGCTCTTTTTTGTCCTCTTCGGATAAGTATAGGGGGTCCCAGTCTCGCGTATCGATAAGATCCAGTTCCTGATCGATCCAACCCGCCTGAATCTCGGGAAAGATCTGGGCGGCCCTGGGTCTTGTGGTAGGGCTGCCCACAATCAACTCGCCGGGAGCTATGTGGATGGGAAGTTCAGTGAAGATCTTGAACATAGCCCAACCTCGCACGGTCACCATAGGCTTACCTTGGGACTCA
>JABMQV010000860.1 GCA_013203065.1 Desulfobacteraceae bacterium
GAACTCAACCAGATGCTGGATGAGTATTACGAGGCAAGGGGTTGGGATGTGGAGACCGGTGCTCCAAGCCGTGAGAAACTGGAGGAGCTCGGGCTCGGTTATGTGGCCGATCACTTGAGCGTTTAGAGGCGAAGGCCCTGTTCAGAGAAACCGGATGTCATAAGCGGCGCCCGGTACACGAAGAACGGGGTATGGAAACTTTTCACATAAAATGAGGTTTCAGCAGAGAAAAAGAGCCGTTCGATTTGGCTCTGCGTATGGTATATCGGAGGCAAGAAATAATTATTAACCCCCAATTTGAAAGGAGCCAAAAATGCCAAAGGAAATTATTCTCTACAATCTAAAGGACGACGTGACGGACGAAGACTACAAGAAGTGGTGCGAGGACTATAAGGGTCCTATTCTTCTCGGATTAAGTTCGGCCAAAAGCTTTACCCTGCTGAAGATGTTAGGGGGAATTAAAGGAAACGGCAAGGAGGGGATCCCACCGGAGCCCACAAAATCACCGTTTACCTATATTGGAATCCTCGACATCGAAAGCCTTGAGGGCTGGGGCAAGGACCGGGAGAGCAAGGCGTTCAAGGAGGAGTTCTTTCCCCAGTGGTTTTCCAAATGGGTGGCCGACTTCTATGTCCTCGGCGGAGATGAAGTCTATTTCGGAGAGAGCCAATAAAAGGATTCTGGCCTATTGGGCTTGCGGGACCGTGAAACAATGCAATAGGTGTAAAATGCCCTTAAGCGCGGTGTCTGCCGTTATCGAAACTGCATCGGTTCATGGCCCCAAAAGCCGGTCGGCTTTGTGATCATAATGAGATTTCATCACAGGGAACAGCCCCTCTTTTCTGAACAGGGGCTGAGCCAAAGGCTATGAAAGGAGAAGATTATGAATCTTGAGCATCTACTGACGGATGAGCAAAAAGCCATACGCGACATGATTGGAAAATTTGTACAACAGGAGATCATGCCTCTTCGGGAGAAACTGGAAGACGATTATGGTCTCGTTGAGGGAATTCACAAAAAGCTGGTGGATCTTGGGATCCAGAAGGGGGGATACCCCCCCGAATATGGCGGCAACGGGCCCGGCTCTGCGGTGACCTTAGGCATCATCTGCGAGGAACTCGCCAAGGGGGATGCAGGGATCAGCCTGAGCGTCGGCATCAACTCGGGCCTCATCCTGGGACCGGCCGCCCACGCACAGAACAAGGCTGTCCTGGACAAGTTCGTCCCGGACTTCTGCGGGGACAAGGTGAATTATGCCTGTCTCTCCATGACCGATTCAACGGGCGGCGCGGATTCTGAAAATCCCCTCCTTCAGGGAAGGGGCATTACCACAAGGGCCAAGCTAGAAGGGGATGAATACGTGATCAACGGCACCAAGTCGTGGCCCACTCATGCGGGCATCGCCAGCGTATACCTGACCATCTGTAGCACCGATCCCTCCGCAGGGGATGAGGGGATCGCCCTCATCTATGTGCCCCACGATGCCCCCGGCCTTTCCTTTGGCAAGCAAGAGCCCAAGATGGGGTTCAAGACGTCGGTCAACGCGGGAGTCTTCTACGACAATGTTCGAGTTCCTAAAGAGTACCGAGTGGCCGGTCCTGGCCATGATGCCCATTTCTATTATGGAGCCATGTCGGGGACCCAGTGGCATTCTTCCACCATGTCCTTGGGTATTTCAGAGGCCGCCTTTGAAATCGCCCTGGATTATACCAAAGAGAGGCGAAGCGGGGGAAAGCCGGTGAGGGAATGGAGTATGGCGGCCGGCATCTTGGCGGACATGGCCATCCGGATCGACATGATGAGGGCATCGGTCTACAATTTTGCCTGGATGTTGGATCATCCCGAATCCTACGGCCCTCCATTTTCCGCCCA
The DNA here is from genome assembly GCA_013203065.1 of Desulfobacteraceae bacterium. The sequence goes on from JABMQV010000860.1 coordinate 1,873, forward strand.
AATGATCTCCAAGGGTTCCGCAACACGGATTTTTGCGGCGGACGCCGCTGTCTGGATCACAAACAAGGCAGCGGAACTGATGGGCTCAAACGGCATTTCACCCGAGTATCATCTGGAAAAATATATGAGGGACGCTAAGATTACCCAGCTCTGGCTGGGTGGGCAGCAGGTTTCCCGGTATCGTGTCGTCCGCGGATATTATGATTATGTGGTAACGTAGGGCTCTTTGAGTCTTCATGTCTTCCTGGGCGGGTGCTAAAAACCCCGCCCAACTGGCTGGGGCCCATGCCCAAAGGAGATGGAGGAAACAGGAAACCGTGCGCCCGGGTTTTCAGAAAGGCAAAAGGACATAGGATGCAGCCTCTTTTGATCCAAATCCTGATTCTTGTACTCGCGCTCGGTCTGGCGGTCCAGGCGTGTATCGGTCTATGGTTTCTTCTCTC
>JABMQV010000121.1 GCA_013203065.1 Desulfobacteraceae bacterium
CAGTAGGTGCAAGCCATGTTGCAGTCAGGTCCTGCCGGCTTGATCAGAAGGGTCTGAAGCGGTTTTCGCATTCTTTTCATCTGTCGCCTTCGGCATTAGGATGTCTACACGAAACGGAAGTCCTGCGTGTGGAGAGTTCATGCGAAATTAGCCAGCATTCACCTTTGCTCCACAACCAGGTCAAACACGCAGGGATGAAAGCGCTGTATTTTGAAGAAAGGACGTTGTATTTGTCGGAATCAAAACTCCAAATCGAATGAGCCATGATTATAGTAATTTTTTGAAGAAGAGTACAGCTTTCAAGAGAAAATATGAGGGTCGCAAATTCTGGGTTGTTACAAGAGGTGAGCCAAAACTCGGTTCTATCTGCAATATCTTGACAAAGGTCCAACATATAAGCAGGCCAAAAGCATGTGATATCATGAGGTTGGAGGAATTGGGCAAACCTGAGATATTGATTCCGTATCTCAGGTCTGGCATTGGCTGAGGTATATTGAGAATATCTGAAATTCCCTTACATGTCAAAAACAAGAGGTATGGCTTATAATATTAGGAAATATGACCGGGGATACCGAATCTGATTGATGTTTTGCCAAGCACAATATATGGGAGTTGGTCAGTTTTCGGCTCATCCGGTCGCGGGAAAGGACTTGCATTAACCTTCAACTGAATCCTACCAAATTCTATAGAAGACTGCCAGATCAATTGTGGAAAATTGGGAAATCCAACCCATTGACCATTTTTTAACCCGGCTTTAGCCCAAAACGCAACCATTTGTAGAGTCGATTAGCATCGAGTGCCGGTGAATTCAACATCACTTCACGAAACATCGAACATTGCCGGAATATCACAAAAATGAATATTTCTAACTGAAATCATAACTTTGTTTTCAATCAATGAGGGCTTTTATCGAAACGTGTTAGGGAATTAGAAGCGGTATTGACTAAGAACCAAAGGCCAAATTACCTTTAACTTCTCTTTTTTGCCCGGGCTTCCATGGCGATGGACCTCACTCGTTCCACAACCGTCTCAAGTGGGCTGTAAGGATGGAAGACCTCCGTCACCCCTGCCTCCTTGATGAGAATTTCATCTTTCTTGGGAACTATTCCGCCGACCACCACCGGGATATCCTGTATGCCCTTTTCCTTCATTTTCTCAAAGAGTATGGGTATTATGATCTTGGGCGCAGCATCCATGATACGGTAGCCGATTATATCCACATCCTCCTGGATTGCCGTTGCAACAAGATCCTTGGGTGCCTGGATCCCGCCCAAAACCACTTCCGTTCCGGCATTTCTGAGAGCACTGGCTAGCACCCAGTACCCTCTCTGGTGATACCAATCATCCCTGCTCAACAGAAACCTTATCGTTTGTTCCATGGGTATCTCCCTCTTTAAGCAAGCACATGAGGCGGGCTGCACACGTAGGGCCCCTCACCAGGCTGTTTGTACACCTCTGACTTGAGCTCTGCAAATTCCCCCCGAGTCATTCCGCATTTTACTGCTTCCATGAGAAGCGGTATCATGTTTTTCTCGGCCCCCAGCGCTTTAACAAGCTCTGCCCTGGCCGCAAGCAGTTTGACATTGTCACGTTCTTGCCGGACTTTGTTGAGCCTTGCTATTTGCTTTTCAGCTACAGAGTCAGAGTACTCAAACAGGGCATCAAAGTCGGCATGGTCCTGGAGGGTATTCAGCGCCCTCATCTGGATATCATCTTCCTCAACAAGTGTGTTGACACCCACCAAGTTCCTGGTGCCATTATCGAACTCCTCCTGGTTCTTGAGGGCTGCTCTCCTTATCTCATTGCACATCCACTCCCACGCCTTGAAGCCACCACCCTTGGATTGAATCTGATCAATAATCTTTACTGCCTCTTCCTCCAGCCTTGCGGTAAGCCACTCGACGTAATATGAACCGCCTAATGGGTCTACTACCTTGGTTATGCCTGTTTCCAGTGCAATTATCTGCTGGGTCCTAACGGACAGTGAGGCGGAAAATTCAGTGGGTATGGCGAAGGCTTCGTCAAACGAGTTGACGTGGAGAGACTGGACACCGCCCATGACCCCGGCCAAGGCATAAATAGTGCTCCTTACGAGATTGTTGAAAGGCTGCTGCATTGTAAGGGTGGGGGCGTAAGTCTGGCAGTGCATCCTGCACATGAGGGAGTTTGGATTTTTTGCGCCATAGCGTTCACGAAAGATTCTGGCCCAGACCTTGCGCATGGCTCGGAACTTGGCTGCCTCCTCAAAGAAATCCGGGCCTGAATTGACAAACCAGGTTATTCGATGAAGAAAATCATCGATATTGAGGCCCCTCTCTATCATGGCATCGCATCCCGCCATGGCAATCGCCACCCCGAAGGCTATCTCCTGTGCAGCAGTACACCCTCCCTCCCGAACATTGCGCATATCAAGATAGCCGGCATTGAAAAAAGGTACGTTCCTGGCACAGTATGCCATTATGTCCAGGCATTCAATTCCCGGTCTCATCCAATTAGACATACTTCCCCTGAGCTCCTTGAAATCAATTCCCCGCTTTTCCGCAATAGCGAGATAACAGGCAAGCGCAAATGCATTGGTCGTTATTATGTGAACCGGGTATTTCAGCATATCAATGCCGTCAAAAAGGGTTTCATAATCGTAGAGTGTATCAATCGCAACGCCACCTTTGCCAACCAATCCCCTCACTCTTTCGTCATCACTGTCCGCACGATGACCCGACCCGTCATCCGGAACCACTGACAGGGCGTTGGCGCCCTGGGAAAGCAGGAACTTCCATCTCTCATTTGTCTCTTCAGCCGTACCTAACCCCGTGACCTGCCTGATATGGAGACCGCGGGTGAGATAGCCCGCAGGGAACACTCCTCGCGTATAAGGATATTGTCCGGGGAAAGAGATATCCTTGACAAAATCGATTTCAGCAATATCGCCGGGGGAATAAAGGGGCTTAACAGCCAGGCCCGAAGATGTAACACGTTTCCTGTCGGTCTCCGGGATCTTACTCAAAACCCGTCTCAAATCTTCTTCATACCTGTCCCGGATCTCCTTCAACTCCTTCATAACTTCCTGTTTGAACATGACAGAAGCTCTCCTCACTATATCCTAATAATGCAGCCCTGCACCTAATTGCTACATGTTGTGTTGATTCCTCGCAGGTGAAATGTCAAAGATTCGTGCATTTGTCTTCACTTTCAACAAATAGGATATTGGTTCGTATACTACCCAATTTCAACCTTATTTTAAACCTTTTTATGCTATCAGGGGTCAAAGATTTCAGCGACCTAAAACTCATGATATCTCAATTCGGGTAAATTGAGTGAACCTCAGAGGTCCTATCAAACAATTAGCTCCAGATCCCCCAACGGATAGGACACGCATGAATGAACATAGCCAAACTGCGTATCCGACTTCCTAACAGGTACGCCGGCGGGCTGAAAAACCTTTCCTGACAGGATCTTTACCCTGCACTTGCTGCACTCACCCGACCGACAGAGCGACGGAATCAAGACAC
>JABMQV010000122.1 GCA_013203065.1 Desulfobacteraceae bacterium
AATTCAAACTCACTAAAACCTCATGATTGATGTTGGGTTCGGTTTCATTTCGAGGTTTTCGTTCAGAAACTAATTAGGCGATTGAAGCGTTTTTGAAAACACCTCCGTGCGGGACACTGTGGGAGGGAGCCCTTTATTTTCCGTTAAGGCCCCCACAGGTTTTGCAGATCGCCTTTTTCAGAAGCCGACTTTCATATATCATGAACAAGGCGCTGCTCTTGTAACCCTGTACCATTCTTCTCTGAATGAAAATTGTTTTTTCGGTGGAGGGCAAAATGGTTAAGAAAATTGATATAAATGCAGATATTGGAGAGGGCTTTGGGAACTATATCATGCCTAATGATGAGGCAATAATGAAGCTTATCACCTCGGCCAACATTGCCTGTGGGTATCACGCAGGCGATCCCATGACAATGCGGAAGACCGTGCATTTGGCAAAAAAATATGGTGTGGCTGTGGGAGCTCACCCAGGCCTGCCAGACCTGATGGGTTTTGGAAGACGGGTAATGGAGGTCAGTCCTGAAGAGATTTACCACTATATCGTTTATCAGGTGGGAGCCCTCAAGGGATTTACGGAGATCGAGGGGCTCAAGCTCCACCATGTGAAGCCTCATGGGGCATTTTTTCGTAGTACAAAAGAGACTGAGGCGCAGGCTCGGGCGTTGGTTCGTGCCATTGTGGATATTGATCGTGAATTGCTTCTTTACTGTCCAGGACCGGTTGAGATCTACCATCCCATGTTAGGGAAGGTGGCTGGTGAATTGGGCCTAAGAATATTTCAGGAATTCTATGCTGATCTCCATTATTCGTCTTCCGGACACCTGCTCCCACCACGGGCAAAAAAACTTGATGCAACCCCTGAGGACATCGCAAAAAGGGTCCTCCGTTTCTTGAAACAGGGCAAGGTCACCTCAGCGGATGGAGCCGAAGTGAGTTTCGATGCAGCCACCATTTGTATCCACGGCGATAACCCCATCACAGTGAAACGGCTCCAGGCGATCCGCGGTCTACTGAGTGAGGCGGGTATAACCGTAACGTTGGAATCCCAATAACATGAAGGCGAACTACCGAATCGCAGGGGATCATTTTCTCGTGGTCAATTATGGGAACAGTTTCAATCTGTGGACCAGTTTCAGTATCATGGTTCTCTGCGATCGATTGACAAAAGCTAGGATTAAGGGTATTCGGGGCACTTCATCGAGCATCAATTCGCTAATGATCGATTATGATCCTTTTGAGATCGGCACAGGTGATCTGATTCAGGAAGTCAGCAGGCTCGAAAAAGACACAGAACTGGAGAAAGAGGTCTTGCCGTCTCGTGTGATTCGGATGCCCGTTGTCTACGGAGATCGATGGACCCGAGCTTGCGCTGAAGAGTTTCAGGTTGCTCCCAATCTGGAGTTTGTGGCAGAATTTAATAAGATGGGTGTTGACGCGTTGATTCAGATGCATACATCCACCGCCTACAGAGTCATTTACCTCGGGTTTACGCCGGGGTTGCCATGTTTTGTGCCCATAGAACCCGCCAGCCGCATTACCTGCCCCAAATATGACATTCCCCGGACGCGCACCCCTAGGGGTACCTTAGGGATTGGGGGAATTTTGCAATGCCTTTATTCCCTTGAAAGTCCTGGTGGTTACCAAATGCTGGGACGTACCCCCCTTCTCATCTATGATCTAAAGCGCAGCAATCCAGTATTTGAAAATGATATTGTCCTCTTTAGGCCGGGGGACAGAATAGTGTTTTTTTCAATAGATCACGACGAGTATGAGGCGATCGAAAGAAACTTCGCAAGTTACCCCTATCAAATTGAAGACGAGGTTTGGGCATTCCCCCCCATTGAGAACGGAGAAGTAGACGCTGATGTTTGAGGTGATGAACGGTGGAATGATGACAATGGTCCAGGACCTTGGGAGACCCGGATACGGCTCAAAAGGCATTCCTCCCTCGGGCGCCTTTGACGCCTTTTCCCTGAAGGTGGGGAACCTTCTCCTCAAAAACCCACTTGGGGAGGCAGGCCTGGAGGTTCTGGGCATTGGATTTCAGATGAAGGCCATTACTCCCATGGCAATTGCCATTACTGGAGGAGATCTTTCCCCGAAGCTGAATGGAAAAGACGCACCAATGTGGAGGAGTATACTCGTTGATGACGGGGACGTCCTTGGCTTTTCTAAAATGAAAAACGGATGCCGGGCCTACGTTACCGTGTCAGGAGGGATTGATGTCCCGCCCCTGCTTGGGAGCAAAGCCACCTTTCTCAGAGGAGGTATGGGGGGATACGAGGGGAGGATGCTCAGGAGGGATGATATCTTGAAGGTCGGCCCATCGGGGGTAGCACGCTCACAACTGGAAGGGCGGAGAGCGGCGCCACGCCTGGTGAGGCATTTCACGGACACGTTTCATATCAAGGCGGTACGGGGACTGGAGGACTTCCTCTTTACGGAAGAAAGCATCGAGCTTTTTCTCTCGGCATGTTGGAAAGTGACCCCATTGGCTGACCGGATGGGCGTGCGCTATGAAGGCCCTCAGTTGGGCTTCAAGTCAAGGGATGAGTTCATGAATCATGAAGGTGGCGCAGATCCTTCAAATATCCTGAACGAATGCATTCCAACCGGGGGGATTCAGGTGGTCTCAGGGCGAGAACCTATTGTTCTAGCCGTTGATGGCCCCCCCACAGGAGGGTACGTAAAAATCGGAACCGTCATCAGCTCTGATCTGTCATGGATCGCTCAGTCAAAGCCGGGGGACTCAACTTTTTTTGAGGAGGTAAGCCTGGACGAGGCGCATCGGATTGTAGGGGAAGAAAGAGCGTTGTTCAAAGAAGAATCGGTGATAAAAGAGTAGGGGAGTAACAGGGTATATTTAACGGTTCGAGAACACTTGAAAATGGGTTTTTCTGTTGATCCTGCGGATGAAGAACGGGAAGCGGTTTCGCGTTTTCGGGCGTGATCTGAAAGATTTCAAAACACCGGGTCGGAGGGGAATATGCAAGAAGCAAAAGCATTGTTTGAACCGTTGAGAATTGGGCAGCTTGAGTTGAGGAACAGAGTCGTATTGGCCGCCATGGTTGCAAATTTTGCCACAGAAGACGGGTTTGTTACGGACAGGCTGAAGGCATACCATGCCAACATCGCGAAAGGGGGGTGTGGTTTGAATGTGACAGAATCATCCCACGTCTCTCTTGAAGGGAAGCGAATTACCTGCGGGTTGGGTTCATATGACGATAAGCTCATTCCGCGCCTTCGGGAATTAACAGAGGCTGTGCATGCCGAGGGCGGGAAGATCGCCCAGCAGATACACCACGGCGGAAGGGAATGCGCTTCGGCCATAACAGGATTTCAGCCCATTGGTCCATCCAGTCTCACATCGCGTTATAGCGCCATTAGTAAAAAGACGGATATTCCCCGTGAGATGACCCTGGAGGACATTGAGATCATGGTCTCCAAATTTGGGGATGCCGGACGAAGGGCGAAGGAAGCGGGGTTTGATGCAATTGAAGTTCATGGGGCACACGGATACCTGATTAACCAGTTTCTTTCTCCTTATGCCAATAAACGTACAGACCGATATGGAAGAGATATCCATGGGAGATCCAGGTTTTTACAGGAGATTGTCGCGGATATAAAGAAAAAGGCTGGAGAAGATTTTCCCGTGATTGTAAAGCTCAATATTTGTGACTATGCGGAGGGAGGGGTTGTTCCGGAAGATGCTTGTGTAACGGCCAAATTGGCCGTTGAATCAGGGGCGGATGCCATTATCGCCTCTGTGGGACTTCACGAGTCCAGACCTTATATGATGATTCCCACAATGCAGACTCCCCCATTCACCAATGTCGAAATGTCCGCCCTGGTTAAAGAACACGTCCGCGTGCCCGTCGGGACGGTGGGGCGCATTATTGAGCCTAAAAGGGCTGCAAAGGTCATCGAGGATGGGAAGGCGGATTTCGTGGTTATGGGACGGGGGCTCCTGGCAGATCCTCAATGGCCAACAAAGGCCATGGAAGGACGCTATGATGATATTTGCGAGTGTATTGCCTGCAACCAGGGGTGCATCGACAAGATCCATCGAATGGAGCCCTTTACCTGTCTCCAGAATCCTGTCGTTGGCAGGGAAAAGGAGTTCGAAATTCGAAAGGCGGAAAAACCTAAGAAAGTCGCTGTGATTGGAGGAGGACCCGCGGGGCTCGAAGCCTCCCGTGTAGCAGCGCTCAGGGGCCACGAGGTTACTTTGTATGAAAAGGCGAGTGAGCTGGGTGGACAGACGAGGATAGGGAGGGTCCCCCCGCACCGCGATGAGTTTGGAAAGGTGACGGAATATTTGACACGACAGGTTGAGAAAGCCGGTGTGAAGCTGGAATTAGGGGAAACTATCTCGGAAGACACAGTAAGAAATCTTGACGCAGAAGTAATCGTTTTGGCCACAGGCGCTGTTCCTCTGGTTCCGGAAATCGAAGGTGTTAAGCAGAGTCACGTTGTTTACGCAGAGGACGTCCTTACGGGTAAGGCCTCCGTTGGAAACCGGGTCGTTATCATAGGAGCCGGACTCGTGGGATTAGAAACGGCAGATTATTTGGTTGAGCAGGGAAAGCACGTTAGCCTTTTGGAAATGCTTGAAACAGTGCCTCCAGAAATGGGGAATGCAAACCGGATTTATTTCGAAATTAAGTTTTCAGAAAAAGGGGTTGAAATCCATTTTGGGGCGCGGGTTGATCGAATTGAAGAGGATGGCGTCGTCTATACCCAGAAGGGATGGGTAAGGAAGATAATGGCAATAGATACGGTTGTGTTGGCCACTGGGTATGTTCCCGACAGGTCTCTTGAGAAAGCGATTGGCAACGACAAAGGCGTTACTGTATTTTCCATAGGGGACTGCGTGAAAGCGCGGAATGCACTTGAAGCGATCTACGAAGGCTCAAGAATCGGAAGAGAGATATAGTTCCTGAACAGGTAAAGGGACTCGGTACGCTAGCGGTTCTGATGATATCTTCGGGTCCACAAAACCGGGAATATGTTTGGCTATCTTTATCTTTTTTTTTGGCAGTGTGATAGGCACGTTCTCTGCTGGGCTCATTTAATGAGTGAAACGCAGGGGAAAATCTAACAACCCACAACATGGGGGTGAGAAGAAAATGGATTCATATCCAAAGGGAAAGTTGTTTGAAGAGTTTGAAGAAGGAGAAGAGTTTCAAACCGTTGGCAGAACAATTACAGAGAGCGATGTCCTCAATTTTTCAGGCGTATCTGGAGATTTTAACCCGCTGCACTTGGACGAGGAATTCGCGAAAAATTCACCGTTCAAGACCAGGGTTCCCCATGGGCTATGTATCATGTCCATCGCTACCGGGCTTATAGACCGATTGGGCGTTATCAGTTGCACAGCACTGGCATGCCTGGATATTAGTTGGAAGTTTTTCAAACCTGTGTTGATCGGCGATTCTATCGGGGTTGTTATGAAAGTTCTGGAGAAGAGGGAAAGCAAGAAGGGGGACAGGGGGCTCATAACATTTGAAATGGCGGTTCGGAATCAGAGAAAGGAAACAGTGGAAACTGGGCTGTGGACACTCATGATGGCTAGGGAAAATTATTTTCGTAACACGTGAGCGTTTTGAAACAAAGGCAGAGGACCCTCAGGGTCCGTCACTCTATGCATCAGTGTTTTCGGAGCGCAGAAGTATCCCCTATTTTTTAAGCTGATTGAGGCTATTAAGTCTGTTGAAAGAGGAAAATTATGGATTTTGAATTTTCGCAGGAACAACGTCTGCTCCAGGATTCGGTTCGCCGATTCTGCGAGAAAGAATTGCCACGGGAGATTATCCGTAAATCAGATGAGGATGAGGAACTCCCATCGGGACTCTGGTCAAAGATGGCCCAGCTAGGGTGGCTGGGAATTGCCTTGCCCGAAGAGTATGGTGGAACGGGAGGGTCTATCATCGAGCAACTGATCATTATGGAAGAAATATCTCGATATTCACCGGCGCTGGCCACAAGTTTCATGACAACGAATTCCTTTGGGGCCCGCACGATTCTAAACAATGGGTCCGAGTTACAGAAGAATCACTTTCTGCCAAAAATCACTCAAGGCGAGGTTGAATTCTGTCTGGCAATGACGGAACCCGGCGGGGGGACAGATATCTTGGGCTCACTAAAAACGACCGCTGAAACTCAAGGAGGTGAATTTGTCATAAATGGCCAAAAGACGTTTATCAGTGATGCGTTGATTGCTGACTATATGATTCTCGTTGCAAGAACAGATAAACGGCCGGAAAAGAAATCAAAGGGTGTTTCTCTTATTATTGTAGGGACGAAGCAGAACGGAGTTGAGTTACGGAAACTTCGCAAACTGGGAATACGGGCCTCTACGGTCAGTGAAATTTTTTTGACCGATGTGCGTGTTC
>JABMQV010000123.1 GCA_013203065.1 Desulfobacteraceae bacterium
GAAGGGGTCAATTGCCGGGTGGCTCGGGCAAGGGCTAGAGGTCGTTACCAGGCCACTGGGCTTTGACTACAGGATCAACATAGCGCTCCTTGGGGGGTTTGCCGCCAAAGAGGTGGTGGTCTCAACCCTGGGAACCGCCTATTCCATCGGTGAGGTGGACCCTGAGGGGAGCAATTCGCTTTCTCAGAGGCTCCGGAAAGACCCCAGTTGGAATCCCTTGAAGGCCTTTACCCTCATCATCTTTACCATGCTGTATGTCCCCTGTTTTGTGACCGTAATCAGTATCCGGAGGGAAACCTCCTGGGTGTGGGCCGGGTTTTCCATAGGGTTTAATCTGGTGGCTGCATTTCTGGTGGCGCTTATTATCAGATATGCCGGCATGGCCCTCGGCCTGGGAGTTTCTTGACCCGACCTTGGGTTTTCGGTTTCAGAGGTCCTTACGGCGGGGGGAGCAGCTTTCCAGTCGTATATTATTTGAGCTTTTAGGAAGGGTATAAAAAATGGACAAGATTCCTTTTACAAAGAACGGGCTTGAAAACCTTAGAAAAGAATTGACCCACCTGGAGAGGGTGGCTCGGCCCGACAACATCCGCGCCATAGAGGAGGCGCGGAGTCACGGTGATTTGAGCGAAAATGCAGAATATCACGCGGCAAAGGACAAACAGGGCTTCATTGAGGGGAGAATCAATGAACTAAAGTCGGTCATTGCCAGGGCTGAAATCATTGAGGTGGAAACCGGTTCGCCGGATCGGGTTGTGTTTGGCTGTACGGTCCTGTTGTACAACCTCAAGACAGATGAAGAGATAGCCTATCAGCTCCTTGGGCCCTATGAATCTGACCCCGAAAAGGGCACCATATCCGTGATTTCTCCTCTGGGACAGGCATTGATCGGCAGAGAAGCGGGGGACGAGGTGAAGGCCAAAACCCCCGGAGGGATACGGGAATATGAGATTGTTGAAATCCGCTAGACGTCCCGTCCGAGGTTTGTGAAACCCCGGTGGCTGCAAACTTCTATACAGAGGCTGGTGAAAACACCCGATGGATAAGGTAAAACCCAATTGCGCCGTGACCTTGACGTATAAGATGAAGACCCAGCTTCCAGATGACACTGTCAAAGAGGAGCGCCAGGAGGTTGTTGAATTTATTCTCGGGATTGAACGTCAGCCCCCGACGCTTGAAGCCGCGATTGACGGCGCATGTGTGGGCGCTAAATTCTCCATACAGATACCTGGTTCGGAGATTTATGGGGAGCATGACCCGGGCCTGGTAACAGAGATCCCAAAAAAAGGGTTGATTGCCAAGAGGCTCAGGGAAGGTCGATTCTATCGACAAATGAAAAAGGGAAGCCTGGTCTCTTTCAAGGTCCTGGAAATCAGACCTGATACCGTGCTCGCGGATTTTAACAGGCCCATGGCCGGGGTCTCTGTGTTGCTGGATGGGGAGGTAACAGGAATCAGGGAAGTCAGCGAGCAGGATATCAAGGCTGCCAGCGAGGCCCAGGCCAAAAAAAACATTGGGTGTGGTTGAACACTTATGAACGCCAGAATATTCATACACGGTCTGGAGAGCGGCAACCAGGGGACCAAGTCAATCTTTTTCCGGGAAAGATACCCGGACATGATCATCCCTAACTTCACCGGGGATCTCCAGAAACGGATGGAAAAACTCCGGGGGGTGCTTTCCGGAAAATCAGGGATAAGGCTTGTAGGCTCCAGCTTTGGCGGATTGATGGCCTCCCTTTTTGCCCTGGAGCAGGAAGCTCGTGTGGAAAGAATGGTCCTGCTTGCCCCGGCAATCAACATCACAGAATTCGCCCATCACAAAGGCAAAAAAGTTGCCATACCGGTATGGGTTTACCATGGAACCGGAGATCAGGTGATTCCACTCGGAGAGGTGGAAGCTGTTGCCAAAGCGTGCTTTGAGAATTTATCCTTCCACGTTGTCGAAGATGACCATTTCCTTCACACGACCTTCAAGACCATTGACTGGGAAAGGCTCCTTGCTTGAGCAGGATCCCCGTTTGTCGTCCCTGATTCCTTCGATTTTCCCTTACCATTAAATGCCTCGCGCCTCAAACTTGGACTTGTCAAAAGCCCCTCCGGCGGCGCCCTTTTCTTTTGACAGCCCTGTTACTGTATGATAGTTGTCCCCAAAAAACAGCCGACCGAATCCTTTGGAGGTACGTCATGTTTGAGATCTTGAAACGTCAAGAGATGGCCGATGGCACGGTGGTCCTCAACGAGATCAGCGCCCCAATGATAGCCGAGAAGGCCAATCCGGGACAGTTCGTCATATTAAAGGCCAATGAAACCGGTGAGCGCATTCCGCTCACAATGGCTGACACAAATCCCAAAAAGGGCACCGTGACAATCATTTATCAGGTAGTGGGGAAATCCACGGCCCTTTTCAAATCCCTCAAGGTGGGGGAGCGATACCAGGACGTTATAGGCCCTTTGGGTAAACCTACAAAGCTGGAGAAGGTGGGAAATGTGGTGTGCGTCGGGGGCGGCACGGGTGTGGCGGTTCTGCATCCAATTACCAGGGGGCTGAAAGAGGTCGGAAACCACGTGGCGTCAATAATCGGCGCAAGGACAAAGGATCTTCTTATTTTGGAAGATAAAATGCGGGCCGCCTCACATGAGCTGCATGTCTGTACGGATGATGGTTCCTATGGACATCACGGGTTTGTCACCGACGTGCTCAAGGAAATCCTGGAAAAGGAAGATGTAAAATTGGTGGTAGGAATCGGCCCAGTGCCCATGATGAAATTTGTGTGCAAATTAACGGAAGAATACAAGGTCAAGACCTTGGTCAGCCTCAACGCCATAATGGTGGACGGTACGGGCATGTGCGGTTGCTGTCGCGTGAGTGTGGGCGGAAAGACACAGTTTGCCTGTGTGGATGGCCCGGAATTTGACGGGCACCAGGTGGATTTTGATGAATTGATGCAGAGGCTTCAGGCCTACCTCACGGAAGAGGCCGAAGCCTATGACAAACATAAGTGCGAATGCAAGGCAGCCTAGGGGCGTGGATATGCGCACCTGTGGGGGTCCTCGGGATTCTGAAAACGCATATCAGCCGTAAGTATTGCGGAGGACAAGATGGCAGAAAAGGCAGCAAAGAAGGAAAAGATACCCCGTCAATCCATGCCTGAGCAAGGTGCCCAGACAAGGAAACGGAATTTTGAAGAGGTCCCGTTGGGGTACCCGGAGGAATCGGCAGTCAAGGAGGCGGAAAGGTGCCTTCAGTGCAAGAAGCCCTCATGTATGGACGGGTGCCCTGTGGCCATAGATATCCCCGCCTTTATCAAGCACATAAAGGAAGGGGAGTTCACAAAATCCGTTCGAAAGATATGGGAGAGAAACGCCCTACCGGCTGTCTGTGGACGCGTTTGTCCCCAGGAGATCCAATGTGAAGGGAGATGTATACTGGGCAAGAAAGGGGAACCCGTTGCCGTCGGTAATCTGGAGCGCTTTGTGGCCGACCTGGAGAGGGAGCATGGCAAAGGTGATCTTCCCCCAAAGAGCAAGCCCACGGGGAAAAGGGTGGCAGTGGTTGGGTCAGGCCCCTCCGGGTTGACGGTCGCCGGGGACCTTATCCTCAAGGGGCATGAGGTGACGGTTTTCGAGGCCTTCCACAAACCGGGCGGCGTCCTCGTCTACGGCATTCCCGAATTCAGGCTTCCCAAGGAGATCGTCTACTCCGAGGTAAATTTCCTTGAAAGACTGGGGGTAAGGTTAGCGTGCAATATGGTTGTGGGGCGGACCGTCACGACGGATGAATTGTTTGAAGAGGGGTACGAGGCGATCTATGTGGGCGTGGGTGCAGGGCTTCCCCGGTTTCTGAACATACCCGGAGAAAACCTCATCGGCATTTATTCTGCCAATGAGTATCTCACCAGGGCCAACCTCATGAAGGCCTATCTCTTTCCTGAATATGATACCCCCATCGTAAGGGGTAAGAATGTGGCGGTCTTTGGTGCCGGAAATGTGGCCATGGATTCCGCGAGGACTGCCATGCGCCTGGGTGCGGACACGGTCCGTATTGTCTACCGTCGGTCCAGAGATGAGATGCCTGCCAGGATTGCCGAGATCCATCACGCAGAGGAGGAAGGTATTGAGTTTTATCTCCTCACGGCACCTACTCGTTTCCTGGGAGATGAGAATGGTCGGGTGACCGGCATGGAGTGTTTGGAAATGGAATTGGGTGAGCCGGATGAATCGGGACGACGGCGTCCTGTGCCAATAGAAGGGTCAAAATTTCAGCTGGAGTGCGACCTGGCTGTTATTGCGGTGGGGGCAGGGGCAAACCCACTCTTGACCCAATCTACTGAAGGCCTGAACCTCAATAAGTGGGGGTATATTATTGCAGAGCCCGAGACAGGCAAGACCAGCAAGAAGGCTGTCTGGGCCGGCGGAGATATCGTAACGGGACAGGCCACCGTGATTCTCGCCATGGGGGCAGGCAGAACGGCCTCAGATTCAATCCATCAATACCTCACCTGGGGATGGTAAACTCGGCTGGGGTTCATTTGAGGAGTTCCTTCACCTTGTCGACCTTGTTCTTGACATCCATGGCCTTTTTGACACCCGGCACTTGCTCCAGGACCTTGTCAACCACTTTGGCCTCCAAGGTCGGGGGCTCATTCTTGGATTCCTGGGTTGCATCGCCTCCCTGGTCTTTACCGGCCGTTTCTGAAGAACTCAGCTCCTTCTTGACATTTCTGAATTCCTTGATAGCACCTCCCACACCTTTCCCGATTTCAGGAAGTCGTTTGGCGCCAAATATAAGGAGGACGATGACGGCGATGATGATTAATTCGGTGGGACCTAATCCAAACATGGTCAACTCCAATAGATAAACGCTTCTGAATTTCTACATCATAGTGATAATAAAAAGAGTTTTGCGAGGCCAGAGTTCCTGTATCATACCCTGTCCAAATCACTTTTCCACAAATTCGACCGGCACCTCATCTTCATTCCTCTCTTCAACAGAGCCCACAAGATAGGCGGTCTCCCCCATTGCCTTCAGCCGCAACAACACTTCACTCGTGTCCTCCTGACTTATCACAATAAGCAGGCCAAGGCCATTATTAAAGGTCCGCATCATTTCCTGCTCTGATATCTGCCCCGCCTTTTGGAGGTATGGGAATATGGCAGGCCGAGACCAACTTGACTTATCGATAACCGCCTTACAACGCCCCGGGAGCATACGGGGGGGGTTATCTATCAGTCCGCCCCCGGTGATATGGCACATGGCATAGACATGAAAATCCCTTCTCAGGTTACTAATGGTCCTGGCATATATACGGGTAGGTTCCAGGAGTTCCTCTCCGAGGGTCCTGCCAAAATCCGGCACATGGTCATTTACAGACATGTTCAGGTCCTCAAAAAAGATCTTTCGTGCCAGTGAATACCCGTTGCTGTGAAGCCCGCTTGAGCCGATTCCGATGATCTGGTGGCCGACTGCGATCTCAGAGCCATCCAGGAGTTCTTCATTGTCTGCGAGCCCCACTACAAACCCGGCAAGATCGTACTCCCCTTCAGAATAGAATCCGGGCATTTCAGCGGTCTCTCCCCCGATGAGCGAGCACTTGGCTTCAAGGCATCCCGCTGCAATCCCCTTAATGATAACCTGGGCCTTTTCAACATCCAGCTTCCCCATAGACAAATAATCCAGGAAAAAAAGCGGGGTGGCGCCCTCCACCATAATGTCGTTTATGCACATGGCAACAAGATCAATACCCACGGTGTCGTGTTTGTCCAGCATGAATGCTATCTTCAGCTTTGTGCCTACACCATCTGTGGAGGAGACGAGCACTGGGTTCTTGGTGTGCTCCACATTCAACGAAAAAAGCCCTCCAAAACCTCCTATATCTGTGATGACACCTGACCTGAACGTTTTGCTGACGACCGGCC
>JABMQV010000861.1 GCA_013203065.1 Desulfobacteraceae bacterium
CACCGCTATCGACCTTAATGCGACGATTGCTTACGGGCTACGCCGTACGCTTCAACCGCAGGCATAAATGAAGGGTGGGGGACGTTCTTTACTAAGTAGACTAATTTTCCTTCGCCTTATGAAAGTATAAGGGGGCATCGGCTCTTGCATCTCTTGTAATTTTTGATATGAGTCAAGAGCAGACTCCTCTATTATGTTTTTTCTTTGGTTTTGTCAGCAGCTACACCACATCATCAGCCGAACCAATCTCTACTTTCTTATGCCACTCATGTTCACAGTCATGACATTTATAACCAAGTTGTATGATGTCACCCTCAACAGTTTCACCCATGCTTTCAATGTTGGTTGATTTGCATTTGGGACATTTCTTCTTAAAAATATTTAACAGGCCCATAAGTCTACTACCTCCTTGAATATTTATGATTTTTACAGTGAAGTATTATTTTAAGAACACATCTGCAAACAACACTATCTTAACCTAAACAAGTTGTCTCTATTGTCGCCTCTTTGCGTGGAATTTCAATTCCAAGCGGCCAAAAATCTGAAATGAATAATCTGAAAAAGAATTACGAATCATCTTGGCCTTTCCATGGGTGGTTATGATTTTTCATACAAAGAATCAAAAATCACGCAAAAATCAGGGTAGGGGTGAGGGACGTTCTTTACTAAGTATACTAATTCTCCTTCGCCCATGAAAGTATGACGGGGCATCGATTCTTAACTCTTTCTTGATTTTTCGTATGAGTCAAGAGCAGATGTGACCCCTTTATAGCAGCACAGAACCATGCAAATTCACTGTCCCTTGTTCGGCATCTGGAAGAGGAGCGCCACGTCGCGATCCTGTTTTGACCCGGAACCATCAAACCGGTCTCCTTTTGCTGATTTGTACGAGGCCCGGGCATTCTTGCCCAGTTCACCGCCTGCCTGCTGGTTGAAGACGAATGTGCGGATCGTGCCGGTGCCGTCTCCGTTGTTCAAGACTTCCACGATGCGTCCCTGCTGAGGAAAGTCCATCAAAGAAGATGTCTGGATTTGCCAAAACCCCCGTGCCGGATCGCCTGGTTGCGCAAAGGCGTCGATGCGATGCGTGTGGTCGTGGCCGCAAAGCAGCGCGATGACCTGTGGGTGGCGGTGAAGGATTCTGACCAGCTCATCTCGACCTTCGTTGATCATGTGAATCGGATGATGAGAAACAACCAAGGCAAGATGATTTGGATGCCTTCCCAGTTCCCCGGAAAGCCAACGAAGCTGTCCTTCGTCCATGCGGCCCATGGCGCTGCCTGCCCTTCTGCTGGTGTTTAGAACATAGAACCTTATACCGGGCTGGATCGGTTGTCCGACTCCACCGTGAATGGGAGGCCGGGCAGTGAAGGCATAATAGCCCCGACTGCTTTCCGGAAACCCCGCGAATCCGGGGCTGAAATCAAATCCCTTTGCCCGGGAACCGTATGCCGTTTTAACGGCACTTCCATCTCCAGGGAAATGTTTCCGGATAAATTTTTTCTTGTCGACGAAATCCAGGTCTGAAAAGGCTCCCAGGAACCTTGGCGGGATGTTTCCCAGCCCCAACCGGTCGTGGTTTCCAATTGTCTGAAACCACGGAATGTCCAGATTGTTCATCTCGGACAAAAAGGCGATAAGTTCGTGCATCGTCCCAATGTCCAAGGAATCGCCAGTGTTGATCACAAGATCGAGGTGATCCTTTGACGCATTCAAGGTCTTGACCACGGCTCGGAGCACGTCGACATCGAAATGCTCCTGGATCTCCGGGCGATCCAGACCGCCAAACCCGATTGATTCTCCAAACCCATCCAGCAGAATTTCCAATTGGGGGTAGCCTGTGAGGGTGAAGTCGTCCAAGGTGATGTGAATATCGGATAGCTGTGCAAGGGTGATCAACCGGTCCTGGGGCTTCATTGAGTCTATACGGGGGGCTGCCGTCAGATCATTTCGCGAGACAAACCCTGCAGGCGGCGGCGGCGGATTGGCGCCTCCCTGCGCCGCTGCGTGCAGAAGGCCCCCCGTGAGGGCTTTTCCTCCACAGCCCGACAGATTGAGGCTGAGGCAGCCGAGGGCGGCCAGGCTGCACCATCTCAAGAACCGGCGTCTGGTCAACTCCATA
>JABMQV010000862.1 GCA_013203065.1 Desulfobacteraceae bacterium
AGCTGAACACAGTGGTACGTCCCCCTGCGGACAGGCGCGCCATGTCCCTTGACAGAAAAAGGTTGAAGGAGATAAAAGAATTTTTTGGCAGTAATGCCGAAATCGTTGCAGATGTTTCTGTGGAACGTGGTCCGGGTAAAGGGGATTCCAAAACCAGAAATCTGCTGGATATGGTCAGGAGGAGACCCCTCAGACCGGTTGATATTGCAAATTCAATGGCCCTCCCTTTGGATGATGTGGAGGTACTCGTGAAAGGCCTGCTGATAAAGGGCCATATCCGAAAACAAGAGCATTCAGGAAATACCTACTATCTGAGCAATGAAAAAGACGTCCAATAAAGCTCAGGGGTCGAAACAGAACCCCGACAGGTTCCACGTGGGCATCGATGCCGGATCGGTGAGTCTGAATTGTATTGTCATCAATGAAAGAAAGGAGATCGTCTATGAATCCCCCTACAACCGACACCTTGGTAAGATTGAGGAGGCGATGTTGGGCCTGATCCAGGGCCTTGATAAGAGACTCGGGGAAGAGAACATCCAATCCATTTCCTACACGGGTAATCATGGCAAAAATCTCAGCGGGGAATTGGGGACCTTTTACGAATTCGAGACCATCAGCGAGGTCCTTGGTGCACTTCACATAAGACCCGATGTAAGGGCAATCATCAGCATGGGGGGACAGGACACGGCCCTCATGCAGGTCGACCATTCCCACGGCGAATCAGAACTGGGATATTTTAACACCAACGGACCCTGCGCGTCCGGAACGGGCTCCTTTATCGATCAGCAGGCCCAGAGATTGGCCACCTCTTTGTATGCCGAAGAGATTGATACTTCTAGAACCCAGATTGATAAAATACTGTCTGACTTTATCGGCCTTGGGCAGAAGAGCCGGAAGCCGGCAAATGTGGCTTGCAGGTGCACGGTCTTTACAAAGTCCGATATGATTCATCTCCAGAACAAGGGGGAGAAATTAGAAGACATTATTTTTGGTCTCCACGTGGGAAACGCCAGAAACTATATGAGTACCATTGTCTCCAACAGGGTCCTCCAGGAACCGATCATTTTTGTGGGAGGACTTTCCCTAAACGAACTCCAGGTCAAGGCATTCAGGAACTATTTTCCAGGTTTGATTGTACCGCCTTACAGCACTTCCATCGGCGCGTTGGGGGTTGCTCTACAGGCCCTTGAATCCGGCATTGAAGGCCGGGGGAATCTGGAGTTATTGCGAGCAAAGGGGGCTGGAAGTGAATTGTCGGTTCCGATGGCGCCAAGACTGATACTTGAAAAGACCGATTTCCCTGCGACCAATGAGATCCGGGGGAAATTGGTGTCTGGGAAAACCCGGTGCTACCTGGGTATTGATGTAGGTTCCACAACGACAAAATACGCCCTGATGAATGAAGGCGGAATGATTGTTCATAAGAGTTATGTACCCACGCAAGGAAAGCCCATTGAGGTCACCCAGAGGCTCCTGGAATATCTCAGGGACCAAGTGGGGGGTAATCTTGAACTTGTGGGGACAGCTACCACTGGCTCGGGCAGGAACGTGGTAGGAGATTTTCTATATGTTGACCTGATCATCGATGAAATAACCGCCCATGCAAGGGGTGCGGTGGAGCTAGACCCTCATGTGGACACCATATTTGAGATCGGGGGACAAGACTCCAAATACATATCCATTGCCAATGCCTATCCCCTTGATTTCGATATGAACAAGGTCTGCGCCGCGGGTACCGGGAGTTTCTTGCATGAACTGGCCAACAAATACGGGATCAACATTGTCGGAGAGTTTCAGGAGATCGCACTCGGATCCCTGACCCCTGTGAGGCTTGCAGAGAGATGTACGGTGTTTATGGAATCCGATCTGGTCTCGTATCACCAGAAGGGAGTTTTCAGGGACGATCTGATAGCCGGCCTGTGCTATGCCATCGTCTACAATTACCTGAACCGGGTAGTGGGAAAGCGGAAAATAGGACAGAGGGTCATGTTCTTGGGTGGACCTTCTTTAAACAAGGGAGTGGCAGCAGCCTTTGAGAACGTACTTGGACGAGGTCTTTTGATACCAAGGCATAGAGAGGTCCTCGGGGCCTATGGGGCGGCGCTCAGTGTTCGGGAAAAGATGCACCTGGAGAAAAAAGAGGAAAGCAGTTTCAGGGGATTTGAAAGCGCCATAAATGACCGCATGAAATATACTGAAAAGACATGCAGGGCGGACGCTAACTGCCATAACCAGTGCAAGTTGAAAACCTATGATTTCGACGGCCGACGGAGTGTTTGGGGCGGGGAGTGCGGCAGATATGAAGTGA
>JABMQV010000863.1 GCA_013203065.1 Desulfobacteraceae bacterium
CCACTATACATTATTTCAATATTATTTCAATGCAAAAGGGAATCAGGCGCTTAGCGACAGAATTCGACTCAAAACGGTCGCGATTTTTTCGTCAAAAAGGGTTTTCTTGGCCATCTAATTGACAATTGATGCCCGCCCTGGCGCGACACTTGAGCTTGCGCTTGCTTCAGCTGATCCTCCATGTCTGGTCTTTCATCAATTGATTTGGGCTGGCCAGGTCTGGGCCAGGGATTGAATATTGAAAAATTGAAGAGTTTTTTATGTGGCTTCTCAATAAGGTCGAGGAGACAACCGGAAGCTTCTGGAGTGGTGCTTAACTGTTTCTTGAAACCTCTCTCAAAGTGGATTTACACCTGGATTCCACTATTTTTTTGCCCTTGAAAGAAGAAATCGAGGTTAGTTACGGCCCTCCATCAGTATTCATTACGCAATTTACCGGCTTGTCCGGGCCAAAATACAATTTTGTGTAATATAAGGGAAGGGCAATACAATTATGTAGTATTTATGTGCCTCTGTCGGCCGACAGAAGAATGGCTCACTTAGAAAACGGCTTATTTTATTGCCTTTTTTTGTATTGGCATTATGATTGCATAATTACGAGCCAGGTTTTATACGTCCGCTGAAAAAAAAATCGCAGGAGGGGATTACAATGGACTCCCATACAATGGATGACGTAAAAAAAATTGTTGCTGACAAGAGGGTGAGCTTTATCCAGTTCTGGTTCACGGATGTTCTGGGGTTCTTAAAGAGCTTTGCCGTGACGCCTTCAGAACTGGAAGAAGGATTGACCGAAGGGATGGGATTTGACGGCTCTTCCATTGAGGGGTTTGCCAGGATCGAGGAGAGCGACATGATCGCCAAACCGGATCCCTCCACATTTCAACTGGTACCCTGGCAGGGCGATGAACGACCTGTCGCCCGCATGTTTTGTGACATCCTCAATCCGGATGGTACACCCTATGAAGGAGACCCCAGATATGTCTTCAAGCGGCTCCTGGCCAAGGTGGAAGGTATGGGATATACATTTTATCTGGGCCCCGAACTGGAATATTTTTACTTCAAGAATGACAGGGGGCTGGAGGTCTTAGATAAGGGGGGGTATTTTGACTCCCGCCCTCTGGATATGGGGAGCAATCTGAGGCGGGAAACCATCTTTGCCCTGCAATCTATGGGAATCCAGGTGGAATACAGCCATCACGAAGTGGCGCCCAGTCAGCACGAAATTGACCTTCGCTATGATGAAGGTCTCAGAATGGCAGACAAGACCATGACCTACCGTCTGGTGGTTAAGGAGATCGCCAGGCAAACGGGGGTATATGCCACCTTTATGCCCAAACCCATCTTCGGGGAGAATGGCAGTGGCATGCATGTTCATCAATCCCTTTTCCAGGGCGACAGAAATGCCTTTTATGACCCTGATGATAAATACAACCTGTCTGATTTGGCCAAACACTATATTGCCGGACTGTTACGTCATGCCCCCGAGATTACGGCGGTGACCAACCAGTGGGTGAATTCATACAAGCGATTGGTTCCGGGGTACGAAGCCCCGGTGTATGTCTCATGGGCGACAAGAAACCGGTCCGCCATGATACGGGTGCCCATGTATAAGCCGGGGAAGGAAAAGGCCACCAGGATAGAGTTTCGCTCCCCGGACCCCTCTTGCAACCCCTACCTGGCCTTTGCGGTGATGCTGGGTGCAGGCCTCAAAGGGATTGATAATAAATATGAACTTCCCGATCCCATAGAGGAAGATATCTATGAGATGAACCCGACCGAGCGAAGAGCACACGGAATTACCGATCTGCCCGGCAGCCTCTATGCCTCCCTCCTGGAGACAGAGAAAAGCGAGTTGGTAAAAGAGGTGCTGGGGGAACATGTGTTCAATAAATTCATTGAGAACAAGAAGATTGAATGGGATCAGTACAGGACCCACGTTAGTCAGTTAGAACTGGAAAAATATCTCCCCAAACTGTGATTCCGAGGAGGCTTATAGCGCAATGAAAAATGAGACCATGTCAATTATCGGTCAGAGCCTTTTCGGGTTCCAGGCTGCCTTGAAACAGGCCGGTTCCAGCCTGGAAGAATATCTGGATAAATACTATTACAACAAATGGATGGGGGATGTCCTTTATGCGGCCATGTCGCTGCGTACGACCTTTGTAACTGCCATGCATCAGTTCCTGGCAGATGAAGGGCTCTTTAATCTTGAACGGGTCCAGATGAGTCCCGTGACCGACCCCCTGGCCCATGATGTCGAACATGTCCCGAATATACACTACAAGGGACAGCGTTATGTCATGACCCACAGCATGATCTACTCAAAATTTCTTGCCTGCCACAACCCCAGGATCAAGGGGATCTTTGTGGATTCCCCCAACATCAGGCTGGAGATTGAAAGCCCGGATCGGCTTCAGCGGGGAAAATATCTGATAGATTTCACCCAGATGGATCTGGAGGTAAGACGGAACCGTGGGATTGACATGGACACCTATCTGAAGGATCCGGACGGGGTCAAGAAGATCCTGGCCGAGGACATGGAAAAGGCGATGGACCTCTTTGAGAGGCTGATCATCCATGCCATGGCGCAGCTGGTGGAAAAGAATGAAGAAGACCTAAAGGCCCTTGGTGTCGCCATTGAGGTGCCCAAACAGCCCTTTCCCCGCTTCAGGTGCGATGAGGCCAAGGGAAAATACGGCAGAGGGTATGAGATAAGGCTGGGGGAAGAGATTAAAGAGACCTTTTTCTGGATCACGGGACTCTTGAGGGAGAACTATGATCTCATATATCCCTACTTTACTCCGGAAGGCAAGGTTCCACTCTCCAAAATTACCTCTGATATGATCTACAATTACGACATCTGTGCAAAGGGCATTCTGAGGGACACCGGCAAACAGACACCTGCCCTGGAAGTCCTCTCGGGTGCGGTAAGGGAATGGCTGCACGAACCTATCATAGAACGGCTCCTCGATAACGGGATTATTCCCTCGAGACCGGTCATCTATGAAGGCAATATCAATAACATTGATGAACTGGGGGGCTATGGGCCCTTTCTGCTGATGACGGCCAAGAAGGATGCTCAGGGAAGATCCACGTTCCCCGAGACCTTTGGAGGCGGTATCGGGGTGGAGCGGACCCTCTATGCTCTCACCCGGGGGCCATCACTCGACAAGGTGGATGACATCACCTGTTTTGGCAAAAACCCCGACAGCCACCAGCTGTATATGTTTTAGATTCTTACAGAGGTAGCCTGAGAGGTTTTCACTCATAGTCAGTATTTCATTGATAACTCGACAGGCTGTGCCGAACCTTTGGTTCTCCTTTCTCTGGTGAGATTCAGGTCTCAGTAAGTCCCCCTGGCACTTGAAAACTGGAACCCGGAACCTCACATTCAATGAGAAACCCCATGCAAATATCACGATCTAACCCCATCATGTTGGGACGATTCCC
>JABMQV010000864.1 GCA_013203065.1 Desulfobacteraceae bacterium
CCTTTAATGGATGACCCCATACTGACCCCATACCTATAAATCCGAGGAATTCCCCGGGAGAGACAACAAAACGACCGATAGGCGGCGTAAAGAAAGAATGTATGGGAGTTGCAGTACCTGTCTCAGCTTGCCTGTAAACCTGGTGCGGACCTTTCCCTTTCATCAGCGCTGTAAACAGTTTCGCCGGTTTTGGTGATCTCATCCAGGAATCCGCTAATATCCTCGCCCGCTTCTAACAGAACCGGTTCTATCCTTAAATCAATATTCCGGCTCAAGGTAAACAACATGGCACCAGTTGTAAGGTAATCTTCCTGCAGGGAATCCATAACAACGGCCACATCTTTATCAAACTAAAGTTCCGAAAAGGGTTGTAGGCAAGGGGCTAATGACATGATGGCTATATTTTTGGCCGGGGCAATTCCCGGATATTAAAGTTGATGAAGCCTTGGCCTCATCTGGCCATTCCTGAGTCACTTAACCCCCTGCATAAAACCCCTTTCTTTGATTTGAAATTTCATGGGTGATCCGGTATGGATTGTTTAGCGAACACTCACTTACCGGAGGAACACCCATGAAGAACTCATTTTTGAATCAATTCTCAGAAAATATCAAGTTTAAATATTTCTGCTTCGATCGGGTCATTATTCGAGGTTACATCCTCTCCATGTTTTTTCCAGCAGGGATTGTCAAGTTTCTCAGGGCTATCGGGTTCAAAGGGCTTTCTAACGGGGTGATGCGAATTCTCACCGACCAACTCAACGGGCATATACAAAAGGTGGCCAAGAACAGTGACATCCCCATTCACTGGTGGCCTTCAGAAGGGGGCGGCACTGACGGTGCAAAATCGAAATTCGTGGAACAGAAATATGCTCGCGCCTTTACAGAAAAAGGAAACCACGTCTTTTGTATCCTCACGGACAAAGAACCAGTCAGAACATTTGCCTGCAGGCAACTCACTTCAAAAGCGGGAAAACCCTATGAACGAGTCTATAACTGCAGGAAGCCGGTCAAGCAGTATTACATCTACATTCACGACGCCCTTCTCGGTGGCCTCTGCTATTTGAAAATCTCTTCCTATCTTCCTTTTCATGCCGAATTCTATTTCAATGGCCACAATGCCATTCAACTACAGCTCGATAAACAAGGCATCAAATACAGACTCAAAGAAAATGCCTTTGTGGAAATTAACGACCCTGAAGCCCTCCAAAAGGCCGTCCAGTCTCTTGATGGCCGGGCCGTCCTGAACAGAATTAACTATTGGATGAATATTTTCTTCAAATTCGACAAAGGAAAGTACTCAACACGATCCAAATTTCTAGAACATAACTGGTATTTAAGCCAGATTGAGATCTCCTCCAATATTGTGTTTCGGTCCGCGCGTTTTTGCACCAGCCTCTTTGAAAGGCTCTTGGATAAGTTCCACCGTCTCGGATTGCCCGAGACCATTGCTCAGATTTTCAATCGTCGGCTCCATCGCCGATCAACATCCAAGACCTTCTGGAGACTGTATGACAATAACGCGTGCATCAAACACTGGTTCCGAGGCAACTCCATCAAGCAGTACAACAAGACCGGGTATTACATCCGCACCGAAACCACCATCAATAACCCCAAATCGCTGGGGCTTCAAAAGCCTGTCCTTTTTCTACAGGCCTATCTTTGGGAGGGTGTTGCATGTAATGATCGGTTTTTGGAATGCTGCGCTGATGTGGATATCGCCTCTATTTCAGATGGAGAGGGGGAGCGTTTCACAAAACCCGTACCAGATCATCTAGGTCGTAATATCACTCCACCAGATTTCAGGAAAGATCGTCAAACTGCTCTGGCTCAAGAACTCCTAAAACCAAAATACCATGCCTATGGTTTCAGGACAGTGGATCTTCTCAACAATCTCCCTCAATATTTTCGAAATCCTGCACAAATCCGCTATGAAATGAATAAATTGAGAGTCCGAGAGATTGTTGAAAAGAAGAAAAACAAGTCATTTTATATGGTTACGGATATGGGGTGGAAATGGCTATGGCTCTCAATTTGCTCCGAGGGACATTTTAAAAAACCAATGATTTCAAGGTGTACCAAAAACCACCCTTCCCACAACGCCGAGCAACCATCTAAAATTGAAGCTGCTTATTCCCTTCTCGATCAGGGATTAAGTCTGATAACTCAGGAGCTTGCGATGATTTCATGAAAGTTAAAAAACGTAAATTTTTCTAACGTTTTTGATGGCAAAAGC
>JABMQV010000865.1 GCA_013203065.1 Desulfobacteraceae bacterium
CACGTGGGGAGATCCCGAGGTCCTCGTAGGTGACCAGTTCGGTGATGGAGAAGCAGTCATGAACCTCCATCATACTTATCTCTTCTCGAGGGTTCTTGATCCCGGCCTCATCATATGCCCGAGCACCACACTTCACAGCAGTCTTGACATATGTCCCGTCCCAGTCCGTATACATAAGCTCCTCACCGGAACTCAAGGCGATCTGCATCGATTTGACATAGACCGGATCAGGACGGAAGTTCTTTGCCAGATCGGCCCGGCAGACAATGGCTGCGGCTGCGCCGTCACTCACCCCGCAGCAGTCAAAAAGACCAAGCGGCCAGGCAATCATGGGGGCCTTCAGGATTTTCTCGACAGATACTTCCTTTCTAAGGTGGGCCTTCGGGTTCCTGGCGCCGTTCTGATGGCTCTTGGCCGACACCATGGCAAGGACCTCCTTCCCTTCCTCGGGACCCAGACCATACTTGGCGAAATAACGCGTTGCCATCATGGCAAATCCACCTGGCGCGGTGATATTTGGAAAAATCAGACGATTCTTTGTTCCCAATACCTGGGAAAAATCCGGGAGCCCCCCGTATCCAGTGTCCTTGAGTTTTTCAGATCCTAATGCAAGACATATGTCGTAAGCCCCGGAAGCTACAGCATAGACCGCCCCCCGCAGGGCCTCTGACCCTGTGGCACAGAAATTCTCGACCCTGGTTACCGGAAGAAAGGGCAGTTTCAGGGTAAGACTCAAAGGCGTGGCAGCCTTGCCCACATTGACTTCATCAAAGCATGAACCAAACCATGCGGCCTGAATCTCTTTTTTTTCTATCCCCGCGTCCTCAATGGCCTCCTTGAATGCCTCTACTATCAGATCTTCTGCACCGGCATCCCAGCGTTCTCCAAACCGGGTACAGCCCATCCCTATGATAGCAACTTTATCTTTAATACCTTCCGCCATTATTACGTCCTCCTTGTTTTAACTGATCACCGGTACAGCTTTCCAGAAATAGCCGTGAATACCCGATTTTTCGTCCACATATTTTTTCCTGAAGCTCATCTCTACCGGCATGTCCACCTTCACCTCTTCCAAATCCACGTCGGTCAGATCGAACCAGTACCGGCCGCCTCCTTCAAAGTCGACGATACCATAGATGGCGGGAGGATTGGGACTGAAGGCCAGGTTGTCTCCCGTGTAGGTAAACAGGGTACCTTTCCTGTCTGAAAAACGGTATGGCTCCATCTCGTCAATGACCCCACAATCCGGTTTGACGCATACCCTCTGGACCGGATACTGGGGTGTTCCACACGCCTTGCAGCGACTGCCATACAGGCCCAGGACCTCTTTTCGATTTCTCCACAGCGCGGAAAGGGCTGTAAAAGCAACTGTATCACCTCGGATACCCTTTTCCGTGGGCAGAAGGTTTCTAAAGGCGGCCATCTTTTCGTAGCTTCCCAATTCCCGTCTCGTTGTCAGGTGCTTACTGATGCCTCTCCGGTTGGCCCTGATCTTTTCGATTTCCTCTGTGACCTCGAACAGCAGGGCATCGGCCCCGGCGCCATATCCAACAACGGCGACCCTATCCCCCGGTTTTGCCTCTTCTAAGGCCCTGACAAGGTGCATCAGGGGGTCTGCGGTCCCGGCATAGCCAACCTGGCCGAGGAGAGGCGCTACCACCTGGGTCTCAGAAAGCCCAAGGACGCGCGCGATCTTCTTGAAGTCACCCGCATACAGACAGGGATAAATAACTCTCGAAAGCTCACTCGATTCTATGCCGCATTCCTTTGCCAGACCTTCAATTGCCTCCACGATAAACCGGGTATACCCCTCATCCCTTATGAACCTGTCTTCCCACTGTTGGTCAAATCTCTCCCCCGTACCTCTCCAGTGGTCCACAAAGTCGTATGATACTGAAAATGAGCCGGTAAATTCGGCAACCACGGCGTCGTCCCCGATCAGGAGCGCTGCTGCCCCGTCTCCAAAAATTTCTTCCTGGGCGCTCCCAGCCTTACCGATCCTCATATCACCGGCACAGACCATCAAGTTCTTTGCCGATCCGGCCTTTACTGCATCAACAGCGGAAAGGACGGCCGTGGTTCCCGCCTTGAGCGTGTCGGTAAAATCGGCGGTTCGGATATCTGCCCGACAGTCAAGCGCGGTTGCAATAATCTCGGCACTCTGTCGTTCAGCGTAGGGGGATGTTGCAGTGGCAAAGAAA
>JABMQV010000866.1 GCA_013203065.1 Desulfobacteraceae bacterium
CCAGACGCATTGCCCACGAGGTCAAGAATCCCCTGACACCGATACAGCTCTCAGCCCAGCGGCTCAAGAAGAGATATGGGGAAAGGCTCATGGGGAAGGATGAAGAAGTCTTCCAGGAATGCACAGATATGATCATAAGACAAGTAGCGGAACTGAAACGGCTTGTAAATGAATTTTCCAACTTCGCCCGTATGCCTGCTGTAAACCCTTCTCCAGAAGTTATCAGTAAGATTATTGACGAGGCCTTGAGTCTTTACAGGGAGGCCCACAAGGGAGTAAAGGTTACCTTCAAGGATTCGCAGGAGGTGCCCGTCCTTGATCTGGACAGGGAACAAATGAAGAGAGTGATGATCAACCTACTGGAAAATGCCATTGAGGCTATGAACGGAGAGGGAGAAGTCATGGTTAACCTCCGTTATGACAAGGTGCTTCAAATGGTGAAAATTGAGGTGGCAGACAACGGCAAGGGTGTAAGCCCTGAAGACAAGATAAGGATGTTTGAACCCTATTTTTCTACGAAAAAGCAGGGGACTGGTCTGGGCCTTGCCATCGTAAGCAGCATCGTCACGGATCATAACGGATTTGTAAGGGTCAGGGATAACTACCCTAAAGGCACAAAAATCATCATAGAACTTCCTGCCAAGATATAAATCGTATAAATTGGAAGATTGGAGATTGAAGATCGGCAATTGATAGGGTTCACGGCGAAGAAAACCTATCCTGGCAAACCTGATTGTGACTGTTTTGAGCAAGATTTAGTTTTAACGAACCCAGGTGAGATCCATCGAGATGATTAGGTTCTTTTACGATTTCTCTTGGACACTTATTCTTATCCTGTCTATTCCCCTCGTTGCCCTGTTAGGAAAGGGTCGGCTTTCGGAAAGGCTGGCGTTGACTTTCCCGGAGGGCTCCCTGGGAGAGGACAATATATGGATCCATGCGCTCTCAGTGGGAGAAGTGGTCTCGGCGATCTCCCTGGTGAAGGCCCTGAGGACAAAATTCCCTGGGAAAAATATTGTTTTTTCTGTTACCACCTCAAGGGGCATGGCCATAGCGAGAGATGAGGTGGCGTCAAAGGTAAAGGCCCTGGTCACAATGCCGGTGGATGCGTGGTGGTGTGTTCGACGGATCGTAAACTATACCAAGCCCTCCATCTTTGTCCTGGTCGAAACGGACATATGGCCGGGTCTGATCTATCATTTGAGGAAACGCGGGATAAAGTCTATTCTGGTGAACGGTCGGATTTCTCCGAGGACCTATAGGTCCTATACGATGCTTCCCTCCCTTATCCGAAGGATGTTTCAGCCGTTGGAATTTTGCCTCATGCAGTCAGAACCGGACAGCGGGAGGCTATTGGAGATTGGGATAGAACCCGGGAAGGTGAAGACCGTAGGGAATATCAAGTTTGACAGAAATTGGAAACCCATGCGTCCGGCCGAGCGAAAAGATTGGATGAACCGGCTTGGCATTGAACCTGAGACCACGGTATGGGTGGCCGGAAGCACCCATTCAGGTGAGGAAAAGACTCTCCTGGAAGTCTTTCAGAGGCTTCGAACGTCTTTTCCAGGCCTGTGCCTTATCCTTGCCCCAAGAAATATAGAGCGAACGAATGAGATCCGCAGGATTTCTCAGGAATTGAAATTTGAGACCGTCTTACGGACAACCCCGTCGAGGGACAGGGGGCCCTATGACGTCATGATTCTTGACACGCTGGGCGAACTGGGGCGAATCTATGGGGTCAGTACGGTGAGTTTTGTCGGCGGCAGCCTTGTGCCCGTCGGAGGGCATAACCTGCTTGAGCCCGCCAGCTTTGGGTGCCCGATTCTCTTCGGGCCTTACACACACAATTTTGTATCCATGTCCGAGTCATTGAAAGCGGCGGGGGGAGGGTTGCGGGTGGCGGACGGCCAGGAACTCTTTGTGAGCATGCAGATGCTTTTGTCAGACCCCGAAAAGCGGGAGGATATGGGGAGACTCGCAGAGAGATTTGTTCATACAAACGGTGGGGCCTTGGATCGGGTTCTCTCCTTCATAGCCGATAGCCTGTAGCTGTCAGCTGATGGTTCAATATGATATTCCCTATGCTCAAGCCCGACTGGTCACAATTTCACCAAAAAGAATCCCTAGGGCCATGGTCCCTGCCAATGGCCTTTTTTTCTGTACTCTACGGGGCAGGGGTAAGGCTCCGGCTATGGGGTTACAACCGGGGGCTTGTGGAGCGGAGAGCCCTCCCCGGCTTTGCCGTTAGTATAGGAAACATAACGACAGGCGGCACCGGAAAGACCCCCGCTGTGGCTATGCTGGCAAGCTGGGCCAAGACCGAAGGGCACAAGGTAGCTGTCCTCTCCAGAGGCTATGGCGGAACATATAAGAGCGAGGTCCTGGAGGTATCAGACGGCCACCACATCAAGGCTGCCCCGGCCGAGACCGGCGATGAACCGTACATGCTTGCAAAGAAGCTTACAGGGGTTCCGGTGATCCTATCCAAAAGACGTTACCTGGCGGCTCTGTATGCCCGAGAGAAGTTTGGTACAGACCTATTTGTTCTGGATGACGGGTTTCAACACTTAGAGATTAGACCGGACTTGAATCTTGTCCTTATTGATGCTGCCAACCCCTTTGGGAATGGCCGCCTCCTCCCCTGGGGCCCTCTGAGGGAACCCGTGAATCAACTGGCCAGGGCGGATGCCTTCATTCTTACAAGGGTAAATGAACAGGGGGCCGGAGAAAAAGGTCTGAAGCTTTTGAAGGAGAGGTTTCCTTCGGTCCCGGTCTTTTTTTCGGATCATAAGGCAGTTAAGATTGTCCTGCCCCATTCAAAGGAGACCCATAAGCCTGAGTCTCTGCAAGGAAAGAGGGTCTTGGCCTTTACGGGGATCGCCCGGCCGGAGGCGTTCAAAAAGACCCTATTGAGTTTGGGAGCGGACGTGATCCGGTTTAAGGGATTCAGAGATCATTATCCCTTTCGAAGAGATGAGATTATGTCGATGATTCAAGAAGGGGAGGATCTGAGGACCGACTATATCCTTACAACCGAAAAGGACTGGGTGCGGATCACCGGTATTGCGCCGCTGTGTAGAGAATTGGGATATTTGTGTGTTGAATTCAGACTCATCACAGGTCAAGCTGATTTCTTAGGGATGATCAAGAATGGCATCAAAGGGAAATAGATACCTTGACCCGATCACATATGGAGCCCTTTATGGGCTTGTGGGCCTTATCTCGTTGATTCCGTTTCATACGGGGCAACGGTTTGGCAGGACGCTTGGGAGGGGTCTTGCCGGAATCCTTGGTGGCCGCATCAAGGTCTCATTGGACAACCTTCGCCATGTGTACGGGGATGAGATGAGCGAGTCGGAGTTAACGGAACTCAATGCTAGGGTACTGATGCATTTTGCTCAGATGATATTTGAGGCCCCCCATATCTTGAGATTGAAACATTCAAACCTCGAAAAATATGTGGTTTTTGAAAACAGTGAAAATTTTCTCTCGGCAATTAAAAAGGGGAAAGGGACCTTTATCCTGACCGGACATTTTGGGAATTGGGAACTAATGTCCGCTGCGGTCACTCTCCGATTTGCCCCCAAGGGTGCTGTGATTGCAAGGCCCATCGATTTCTTGCCCGCCGACCGGCTGATGAGAAAACTACGCGCCAGATTTGGCAATGAGATCATACCCAAACAACGGGCAATGAGGAGGGTCCTGCAAGCCGCTAAAAAAAATATGGCCATCGGGTTTCTGATGGATCAAAATGTAGACTGGTACGAAGGGGTGTTTGTTCGATTCCTGGGAAGAACAGCCTGCACAAACAAAGGCCTGGCGCTCCTGGCCTTAAGAACGGGGAC
>JABMQV010000124.1 GCA_013203065.1 Desulfobacteraceae bacterium
AGATGGAGGTGCTGCTGTGTCCCGTATCGAATGTATCGTATGGGCTTTCGGAGCTCTTGGGAAAACCGCTGATGCCGCCGTATGGCCTGAGTGTATGAAATCGATCTCTTCGACCCGTTAAGAGCTTGTGGGCATAGGCCTGATGTCCCACATCCCAGATAATCTTGTCTTTCGGGGTATCAAACACATAATGGAGGGCAATGGTAAGCTCAACAACGCCAAGGTTGGGTGCCAGATGTCCCCCGGTCTTGGATACCGTATCAATGATTTTTTGACGGATTTCATCAGCCAGGGTTTCGAGTTGATCCAGAGAAAGCTCCTTCAGGTCTGCGGGGCTGTCTATCCTGTCCAGAAACCTGTACTCTTCTCCAGGGTTGCTCATTTTTTTCTCTCAATGATGTAACGTGCTATCTGACGCAGGGGCTCTGCCCTGTGGTCAAACATTCGCAGGGCCTCAATAGAGGCTGCCACCAGTTCCGACTGGATCTCCCGGGCCTTTTCCATGCCGATAACGGCCGGATAGGTGATCTTTTCTTTTTGTTCATCGCAGCCGGACTCCTTGCCCATGATCCTGCTGTCACCTTCAATATCCAGGATATCATCTGAGATCTGAAAGGCGAGCCCTATCTTCCGGCCATAGGAACTGATGGCCTCTATCTGCGATTCGTCTCCGCCCACAAGGATGGCCCCGGATGCAACTGAGGCGGCTATCAGGGCACCCGTTTTATGGGAATGCATAAACTCAACGAGGGAAAGATCCACTGCCTTTCCCTCCGATTGCATATCAACCACCTGGCCGCCGACCATCCCCCGATACCCGGCGGCCCCGGAGATCAGGGCTATTACCCGGAGGATGAGATGGGGTGATACCTGATCTGTCGATTCGGGTGCTGTCATCAGGTTGAAGGATTCGGTCAGCAGTCCGTCACCCGCAAGCAAGGCAATTGCGTCTCCAAAAACCTTGTGACACGTGGGTTTCCCCCTCCTTAAATCATCATCGTCCATCAAGGGGAGGTCGTCATGGATCAGGGAATAGGTATGGATCAATTCCAGGGCACACGCAACGATCAGCACCCGGGATGCATCGCCCCTCAAGGCCTCGGCCCCGGCCATGCAAAGGATGGGCCTCAGCCTTTTGCCCCCGGCAAAAAGGCTGTATTTCATGGCATCCATCAGATCGGATGCCGGTCCCTCAGCCTCGGGAAAATAGGCCTCGAGGGTCCTGTCCACGATGGCCTTTTTTTCTCTGAGATAAGACGTCAGGTCCAATGATCCCTCACTCCGCTTCTGTTTTTTCTGCTTCGTCAAAGGGGACCTGTGTGTGCTTACCGCCACTTTCCTGGACCAAAAGGGTGACCTTTTTCTCGGCCTCTTCCAGTTTTCTGGAACAGAATTTTACCAACCCCACCCCTTCCTCAAAGTCCTTGAGGGCATCCTCGAGGGGCAGGTCGTTTCCCTCCAGGCCCTGTACGATCACCTCCAGCCGCTTCATAGCCACTTCGAATTTTTTCTCAGCCATCATTCCTCCTGACCCTCACCCCGCTAATCCTATAACGACGCGGCCTCCCTGTCAAACAGGTGTCAGGAAAATCAAAACTTGCGTGCCAGATCCCCATGGGCCTTTTTTCCCTCCACTTTTTCTACCCTGCACCCCAGCACTCCCTCCGCCAGAAGCACCTCAACCTGATCCCCTTCCCTGACCACTGAGGTATCCTTCAGCACATTCTTTTCGGGCAATTTCCGGGTAATACTGTATCCCCTCCTCAAAATAGACAAAGGGCTCAAGGCCGCTATCCCCTTCTCCACGAAGGAAAGGGCCGTCTGTTTGGCGGCCAACTGCCCCTTTACGGCCCGGCCAAGTGATGTTTCCTGAAACTCCAGTCGCTGTCTCATGGAAGAAATAGTGCCGGCAGGGGAGTAAAGAAGCAGGGCACGTTTCTCTCCCCTGAGTCTCTTCTGCAGATCACGGACAAGGAGATCCGTGGCCCTCACAAGCCGGGTATGAATCTCATCAAGCCGCAGCCAGGTCTCGGCAAACCGTTTCCGCGGATCCTTGAGGCCTCTCCTCAAAACCTCCAGTTGCTGGGTATGATATTTCAGGTTTATGCCGACGCTTGAGATCAACCGATTTCTCACCTCGTTGAGCCGGTTTATCAAGGCCTCCTTTTCCGCCACGAGCAATTCCGCAGCCGCAGAAGGCGTGGGGGCCCTCAGATCGGCCGCCAGGTCAGAGATGGTGAGATCAATTTCATGACCCACGGCAGAGACAACCGGCAATCTTGAGCGCCTGATGGCCAGGGCCAGGTCCTCCTGATTAAATGCCCACAGGTCTTCAAAGGAGCCGCCTCCCCGGGTGAGGACGATGACATCCACCTCCAGGTCTCGGTTGACCAGGTCCAGGGCCTTGACCATGTCGGCAGCCGCTTCATCTCCCTGGACCCGGACCGGCACAATAATTATCTCTATGTTGGCGAATCTTCTACGGATGATCTTTAGGAAGTCGCGGATCGCCGCACCGGTGGGTGACGTGATCACGGCAACCCGTTGCGGAAGAAAGGGAAGGGGTTTTTTTATGTCTCCATCAAAGAGACCCTGAGCAGCCAGTTTCTTCTTTAACTGTTCAAGGGCCAGGGCCAGGGCACCCACACCCATGGGTTCAATATAATCAAGGATGAGCTGGTATTCCCCCCGAGGCTGATACACCCCGATCCTCCCCTGGGCAATTACCTTCATTCCGTCTTCAGGCGTAAACTTGAGGTAGCGGATCTGGAGACGGAACATGACCGCTCTGATCTGGGCCCCTTCATCCTTGAGGACCATATAGTAGTGGCCGGAAACAGGGGCGCTGAAGTTGGATATCTCCCCCTCTACCCAAATGAAATCAAAGCGCTCCTCCAGGAGATCTTGGATCTCTTCGGTGAGTTCCTTTACGCTGTAGATTTTGGGGGTCTGGCCTTCCTGCGACAAAATTGGACACACCTGGTCTACTGGTGGTTCCTCGGCCTAACTGTGGCTGAACAGGATTTCTCGTTCAGGCACCGACTGTTGGAACAGGGATTTGCTATTATGATGGGTTCAGCACAACCAGGGCATCAACGGCAACGGGCCGGCTATCCCAGAGTATCAACGGGTTTATGTCGATTTCCTTGATGCTCTCCTCTTCAAGACCTATGTTGCCCATCTTTATCAGGATCTCCGCAAGTCGATCCAGGTCCGCTGCCGGCATCCCGCGGATGGCGTCCAGGATCTTCCGGGCCTTGATCTCCTGCATCATTTCAAGGGCATCCCGTTTTTCAATGGGTGCCACCCGAAAGGAGACATCCCTGAGGATTTCCGTGAAAATTCCTCCGAGACCAAACATGACGCATGGCCCGAATTGACTATCCCTTGTGAGACCTACCACCAGTTCCCTGGGCCCCTTCACCATCTCCTGGACCAGCACGGTGGCACCTTCGTCCTTTACTTCCTTCATGATCTCGTGAAATGCGGAAATGGCTTCCTCCTCATTTCGGATATCCACTCGCACCAGCCCACGCTCTGTCTTATGGCTCAAATCCGGACCACAGGCCTTGATCACCAATGGGAACCCGATTTCATGGAGGGCCTCCGAGACCTGCGTTTCATCGGCCGCCTCTATTTCGCGGGTGACTGGAATGTCATATCTCCGCAGAAGCTCTTTTGACTCGTGCTCTGAAAGGGTGTTTCGTCCCTCCTTCAAGGCCTTCTCTATTATATCCACTTGCACCTCCCGCTTCGATTTATGATACTGGAATGTTTTTTTTCAACGGTTATTATAGAATTTTGGTTACGTAAATTCAATCCCTTTCCACAGCCGTTCACAGGTTCGGTGCTGCCCTTGTATTTCAGAACCCGTAAATGGTTGCTACTCTACTTTACCAGCTTTCCATAGTGATAGAGGCCGGCCATGACCTTCGCAGCCCTCTCGGGTGTTGGCAGATCCAAAATGGCCCCCACCTTCTCAAGATCGCCCACTTGCCCGTCCCAGACGCCTGGTGGCGAAACGAGGCAGGTAATAACCGGCTTCTTCTGGTCCCATTCAACGAGTAAATCAGAGATATTTGCTACGGCCTCCCCATTGGCGGAGGCGAACATCATCAGCAGCAGGATCCCATCCATGTTGCTGTCCTCCATGACCGCCTTGATGATGCCGTGAATAGAAGAGGAATCATACCATGCAGGCCCCATGTCCACGGGGTTTGTCCTGATGGCCAAAGGCGGGAGAAGCCCGTTGATGATCCCCTGGGTCTCCGATCTGAATGGGGATATCTTCAGCCCCTCGGCCTCACAGATATCACAGGCCGCCATCCCCGGTCCCGCCTGACCCGTGAGAACGGCAATGCGCGGACCTTTGGGCCAGGGACATATTGCCAGCGCCCGGGCCATATCCAGGAGGGATTGGATGCTCTCCACCCGGAGGATTCCGGCCTGTCTGAGGGCCCCCTCATAGATCTCCTGATTTCCGGCCATGGAGCCTGTGTGCGAAAGGGAAGCCTTGTCCCCGGTTTCTGAATTTCCGGTCTTGAAGGCCACGATCGGTTTCTTCCCCCTATGGGCTCTTGCCGCTTCCATCAGACGCTTGGGTTCGTCCAGCCCTTCCAGGTAGAGGGCTATTACCTCAGTCTCGGGATCTTCTATCAAGTAAGGGAGAATATCCGCAAAGTCTATATTCAGTCTGTTGCCCAGGCCCACGATCTTGCTAAGCCCTACACCCTGTCGCATGGCCATAAAGGCCAGCAGATGGGAGATCCCGCCGCTTTGGCTCACAAGGGTGAGCCCCCCTTTTTGTGCCAATGAGAACTCGGGGGTGAACGAGGCGTTCAGGTTCCCGTGCAGGTTGATCATCCCGAAGGTGTTGGGCCCGATCACAGATATGCCGGCCCTCCGGGCGATTTGGGCCAAGGCCGTCTGCTGTTGGGCCCCCGAGG
The DNA here is from genome assembly GCA_013203065.1 of Desulfobacteraceae bacterium. The sequence goes on from JABMQV010000124.1 coordinate 4,947, forward strand.
GGTCATCGATCTCCTTGAATCCAGCCGTGATAAGGACAATTCCCTTAACGGCCTTATGCTCGCAGTCTTCAAATATCCGCGGCACCACGCCGGCCGGGACCACAACGACGGCCAAGTCGATGGATCCTGGGAATTCGCCCAGGGACGGAGATGATGGGATCCCCATGATCTCCTTTGAGCCTGGATTTACCGGGATGATCCGACCTTCAAACCCCCCGGTTGTCAGGCTCTTCATTACGTGATAGCCCAATTTTCCGGGGTTTTCAGAGGCCCCCACGACGGCCACGGTTTCAGGGTTGAAGAGTGCCTTGAGGTTGTTACCGGTTTCCATAGGTTCCATTCATAAATATCGTTCTTTTGCGGGTATGCCGGGTCTTGCCCGGTCACCTCGACGGCCTTCCGATCTTTATAATTTATGAAGACATTCCGTCAACACAATTAATCCAATGACCCGGGGATGCCCATCAGGAGATCAGGTGTCAAGCGGGCTGAAAAGCGGCAGGTAATATTGCAGTCCGGTATTGAGTTTGCACCATAGCCGTGCTACCGTCTGCGTGAAGCATGAGGAATCTGCTAAAGAGGTTTTGCATGGATCTGGAAAGGGAGATGATCAACAAGGTCGCAGACACCATTTCCAGAAATAGGATGCTGGGGCGTGGTGATCGTGTGGTGGCGGCCGTCTCAGGGGGAGGCGACTCTGTTTGCCTCCTGGATATCCTCTATCGACTCAAAGACTCATTCGTCATCGATCTTGTGGTGGCCCATTTTGACCATGGCCTCAGACCGGGGGAGGACGAATCCGAGACGCAATTTGTTGGGTCACTGGCTGAATCCCTTTCTCTTCCCTTTGAAACAAAACGGGCCGGGCCGGGCCTAAGGACGGGAAGCTCTTCCCTGGAGGAACGGGCCAGGGAGGCCAGGTACCGGTTTTTGGAGGAAGTCAGAAAGGGAGCCAAGGCGCAAAAGATTGCCCTGGGCCACAATCTGAACGACCAGGCCGAGACGGTTCTTATGAGGCTCTTGCGGGGGAGCGGCCCGTCAGGGTTGGCAGGGATACCACCCTGCCGGGGTGAAAAGGTGATCAGGCCCCTGATCGAACTCACCCGTGAGGAGATTGACGCTTATCTGGGGAAGAAGGGCTTAACGTATGTCTCAGACCCTTCAAATCTTAACACCCGCTTCTTGAGAAACAGAATCCGTCTGGAACTCCTCCCTCAGCTCAAGAAATGCCAGCCCAGGATTGTGGAAATCCTGGGGAAGACGGCTGAGATCATGAGAACGGACGAAACCTGGCTGGAGGAGAAGGCTGAGGCGTGGATCAATGACGTCGCCGCAGAAATGGCCAATGGGAAGGTTTCAATCCCCTTGTCTTCCTTTGCGACACTCCCGGAGACCCTGAAGAACCGCGTCATCCGGCAGGGCTTGAGGCGGGCCGGAGGGAACCTTCGGCGTGTGGGGTTTCGTCATGTGGAGGCAATAAACCGCCTGGCAGCCGGTGGAAGGCCTCAGGCTCGGGTCGATCTCCCTAATGGAGTAACCGCGAAAAGGGTGTATGACACGCTAATCCTTACCCGGAAAGACGTGAAGGCCCTACCGGATTTTTGTTATTCCATCGGAGGCCCCGGAGCGTTTCATCTGCAATCCCTGGAGAGCACGGTTACCCTCGAGGAAATGGAGAAGAGGAGTCTCTCTGACATGGAGGCCTCGCCTTGGATTGCCTTCCTTGACGCAGGCTGCATAGACTATCCCTTGATGGTGAGGAATTTCAGACCAGGCGATAAGTTTGTCCCTCTCGGTATGGAAGGTCACAGGAAACTTAAGGACTTTTTTATTGACCTCAAGCTCCCCTCGGAGATAAGGCAACGCATCCCGATCCTGGCCTGCAAGGATACCCTGCTCTGGGTCTGCGGGCTGAGGATAAACGATCGTTTCAAGGTGACATCAGAGACCAGAAGGGTCTTAAAGGTCTCCTTCAATAGGTGGTCCAAAGAAAAGGGGATAAATCATGAATGAACAGCTACCCCGCATGAGATGGGACCTGGAATTCATCCCGGTGCAGCACGAGGGCCAGCAACTGGTTCTTATCCGAGACCAGCTTGGGCTGGTTGAAGAGGGCAAGGCCGTACCCCCGCCGCTTTATCAAGTCATGGCCTTGTTGGACGGAACTCGAACCCTGAGGGATTTGCAAATGGTGCTTATGAGGCAGAAGGGGGGCGTACTGGTGGGGGCAGATGAGGTAAAGGCCATCCTGGACCATCTTGATGATTCATACCTGCTCGATTCGGAGAGGTATAGAGAGGCAATGGCCCGAATCGCTGTTGAATTCGCCTCAAAAAAGGTCAGGCCTTGTTCCCACTGCGGCCAGAGCTACCCAAAGGATGCGTCAGAGCTTGAGAGAATGCTGAATGAAATCCTGACCACCCAGCCCCCTACCCCCGAACCAGAGGGGAAGATCAGGGCGTTGGTGGTCCCCCATATCGACCTCTCTGTGGGACACAGGGTCTACGCGAGGGGTTATCAGACGCTCAATCATACAAAGCCCTCCAGGGTCGTGGTGCTCGGGGTGGGGCATAATCTGGCGAATGACCTTTTCAGTTTGACCGATAAGGATTTTGAAACTCCCTTCGGAGTAATAGGAAACGACCGGGCCCTGATCGATGAATTGCGAGAAGCCGGGGGGGATATCATTTCAGACAGCGATTTTCCCCACCGCTCCGAGCACTCCATCGAGTTTCAGACCATTTTCCTGCAATACTTGCTCAAGGGGGAAGACTTTACCCTCATTCCAATCCTCTGCGGCTCGATCCAGTCATGTTTTTCTGACTGGAGCAGGGAGGCCTACCTGGAAAAGGCTACCCCCTTCCTCAACAGGCTGAGAAAGATTATCACGGTGCCGGAAGGAGAGACCCTCCTTGTGGCGGGGGTCGACTTTTCCCACATCGGCCCGAAATTCGGTCATGAGTCGCCGGCCCAATTCCTGGAGGGCCAGGCAGAGACCCATGATAAGAACCTTATGGACTGTCTGTGTCATTTGGATGTGGACCGTTTTTGGGAAGAGTCAAGAAA
>JABMQV010000867.1 GCA_013203065.1 Desulfobacteraceae bacterium
GATCTGCCGTCGAAATCCTGCCTGTAGGAAAAATCGCTTTGGCCATCCTCCGATTTCTTCAGAAACCTTCCGCGGGAACACATTGATGACGAACAGGATCGCGTCATGACCGAGATCAAGGAAAATATCATATCTGACTCTGTCTCTCTAACCCCCCACCGGATCACAGTACTCCTGGTGGATGATCAGCCCATAATAGGTGAGACGGTTCGCCGGATGCTGGCAACCGAGCAGGATATTGATTTCCATTTCTGCCAGGACCCAACCCAGGCTATCAAGATGGCCAACAGGATTTCCCCCACGGTAATCCTCCAGGACCTGGTTATGCCTGAACTCGACGGGCTAACACTTGTAAGATATTTTCGTGCCAGCCAGTCCACCCGGGACGTACCACTAATTGTCCTGTCAAGCAAAGAAGAGGCGGTAACGAAAGCCGAGGCTTTCGCTCTGGGTGCCAACGACTATATGGTCAAACTGCCGGATCGACTCGAAGTTGTTGCACGCATCCGCTACCATTCCAAGGGTTACATCAACCTGTTGGAAAGAAATGAGGCTTACGTGCAACTGGAAAAGGCCAACCGTTTTATTCGTAAAACATTCGGCCGCTATCTGTCAGATGATATCGTCAACAGCATACTGGAATCGCCCGAAGGCGCTGCTTTAGGAGGAGAGAAACGTTTTGTAACGATTATGATGACCGATCTCAGAGGGTTTACCTCCATCGGTGAACGGCTCCCTGCCGAGGAGGTGGTAGGTATTATCAATATCTATCTGGAGACCATGACCGAGATCATCCTGAAGTACCAAGGCACCATCGACGAGTTTATAGGCGATGCCATCTTCGTTATTTTCGGTGCGCCCATCCTGAGAGACAACGATGCCAAGCGCGCCGTGGCCTGCGCCATTGAAATGCAAATTACAATGACCGAGGTCAATGAAAGGTGCAGGGAAAAAGGGTACCCGGAAGTGGAACAGGGTATCGGTATCAATACGGGTCAGTTGGTGGTTGGCAACATCGGTTCAAAAAAGAGGATGAAGTATGGTGTTGTGGGCCGTAACGTGAACCTCACCGCCAGGATAGAATCTTACACGGTGGGCGGTCAGATCTTGATTTCCGAAACCACCATGGAGGAATGTGGCCCCGCCCTGAGGATAGACGATCAGATGGAAGTCATGCCAAAGGGTGTCAAGAAACCAATCACCATTTACGAAGTGGGGGGGATTGGGGGCGAGTTCGATCTCTTCCTCCCCGAGAAGAAACCCCTTGAACTGGTGGAGCTAGTGAAACCGTTGACTGTCCAGTTTGTTCTTCTTTCGGGAAAACATGCGGGCAAAGACTCGCATGAGGGCAGGGTGACCAAGATGGTAACCAGTGCCGTAGAGATACAGGCCGAGGTGGAAGCCCACAAGCTGGACAACCTCAAGATCTCATTGTTTGACAGCGATGGAAAGGAGATCACCGCAGATCTATATGCCAAAGTCACCGAAGAGTTCCCTGGTCCCCCCAACACCTTCAGGGCCCATTTCACCTCGGTTCCACCTGAGGGCGGAGATTTCATGGAAAGGATCCTGGCTTCCAATCGTAAAGAATAGGTACATGAAAATAAAATTCATCGGGGTTGGGTCTGCCTTCACAACCCCAAAATATTATCAATCTAATATGTTGATCCTTGCCAGAAGCGGCAAGAAGATGCTTGTCGATTGCGGCAGTGATGCGAGATTTGCCTTGAGTGAATGTAATATTCACAACCTCAATCTCTCCCAGGAAATCGACGCGGTGTATATCTCCCACCTTCATGCCGATCACATCGGCGGCATGGAATGGCTGGCGTTTAACACATATTTCTGTCCGAAGAGAATGATACCGAAGCTTTTCATGGAGGAAAGGCTCATGCACGATATGTGGAATCATTCTCTCAAGGGGGGACTGGGCCGCATTGAGGGGAAAAAAATGAACCTCTCAGACTATTTTGACTGTCGGCCCCTGGCAAATGACGACTCATTCCTTTGGGAAGGGATCAGGTTCAAGCTGGTTCAGATGCCACACGTCATCTTAGACGAAAACGGCCACTGCAGTTTCGGTCTCCTGATAGAGGAGGCCGAATATGAGGGACCGGCTGTGTTTGTTACGATGGATACCCAGTTTCAGCCCGAGGTGGTCTCCAGGATCGGCGAAAAGGTGGTGGCCATCTTTCACGATTGTGAAACCTCGCCTTTCAAGTCCATTATCCACACCCATTACGACGATCTCTGTACCCTCCCAAAGACCCTGAAAAAGAAGATGTGGCTTTACCATTATCAGCCCGATCCCGATTGCCAACCGGAGGCGGACGGTTTCAAGGGATTTGTAGCAAAAGGACAGGAATTTGAGTTTACTGGAAAATGACAGGTAACCGCGCTCAAAGCGTATAGGGGAGTAATGAGTAACCCGTCTCAAGAACCGCAGGAACCCTCAACGGGCTTTACAAAACATGCCATAACCGTATTGCTGATCGATGACCAGGTGATTATCAGTGAGGCAGTCCGTCGTATGCTAACCGACTTCCCGGATATTGCCTTTCATTATTGTCAGGACCCCACAAAGGCCGTCCAAATGGCCTGTGATATATCTCCAACGGCCATCCTGCTGGACTTGGTTATGCCCGAGATTGATGGCCTGACCCTGGTAAAGTTCTTCCGTGCCAATGAGAAGACGCGCAATATTCCCTTGATTGTCCTCTCTACCAAAGAGGAACCCGACACCAAGGCCGAAGCCTTCGCATTGGGGGCCAACGACTACTTGGTCAAACTGCCTGACAAGATCGAACTGATTGCCCGAATCCGATATCACTCAAGTGGATATATCCTGCGCCTGCAACGCAATGAGGCATACAAAGCGCTATTGGCAAGCCAGGAGACGCTCACCAATGAATTGAACCAGGCTGCCGAGTATGTTTGTTCTTTGCTGCCGCCCCCGCTCAATGGGGATATCAAGACCGACTGGATTTTTGTCCCCTCCACATCCCTGGGTGGCGATTCCTTTGGTTATCATTGGATAGACGATGAACATTTTGCGATGTATCTGTTGGACGTATGTGGGCACGGGGTGGGCGCCGCCCTCCTTTCCATATCGGTCATCAACGCCTTACGCTCTCAATCATTGCCCGCTGAAGACTTTAGGGATCCCGGCCAGATATTGACGACCCTTAATGATGTCTACCCAATGGAAAAACACAACAATATGTTCTTCACGATCTGGTATGGAATTTACAATAAGAAACAAAAAGACCTGGTTTATGCCAGTGGAGGGCATCCTCCCTCTATTGCAATAGCAGGGAACTCATATGAGGCAAGGGAGACGGTCCTTCTTCGTTCTGACGGAGTCGCCATAGGTGCAATGCCCGGGATCGAGTACCATAATAGCCGC
>JABMQV010000868.1 GCA_013203065.1 Desulfobacteraceae bacterium
ACGTAAGCGTTCACAGGTTCATGAATTCGCACTGGATGAAATTTAAAATTCCAGAGTCCGATGAAATCTAACCTTTAAACCCCGTCCGCCTCGCCTAAGCGAGAGCGATGGCGGGCAGGCCTGAACCTTTGAACGGTTACATGAATAGAGAATGAAAGATCTAACGGCAAAAGATATCATGAGCCAGGAGGTTTTGGAAGTAAGGGCGGACTGGTCCGTCCAAAGATTGATTGAATTTCTGGTTGAAAATTCTATTTCAGGCGCTCCGGCCATATCCGAAAAGGGGGATCTGGTTGGCGTGGTCTCTTTAACCGACATCATTCGCCACGACACTTTGCTGGAAAAGGGTTCGGAATCCTATGGGACCCATGAATATTACCTCCACACCCTTGAAAGCCAATTCGCGCCACAAGAAATTGATTCACTCCATTTTGTTCACGAACCCTTGATGATGGTCCGCGACATCATGACCCCCACCGTCTTCAGGGTCAGCGAAAACGCATCCGTGCAACAGGTGGCCGATACCATGATCAGGAGTCGCATCCACCGGGTATTCGTCACGCGGGAAGAAAAGGTGGTTGGTATTATTTCGACGGCGGACATGCTACAGGTTATCCGGGATTTATGATCCCGCCATCGAACTCTTGTGTTTTGGGAAATGCCCTGGACTCATTGTAAGTTACCCGGCCTCTCGGGCACCTCGGTGGTTGGCCTACTGGGCTCCCATGGTTTCTGTCTTCTGGATCATACCCCATTTGAGAATGGTCTTGTTCTCAAGGGTCTCCATCCCCAGTTTTTCTGCCAAAACACCGACCAATGCAATTGTGAAGATTGCAGCAACCATGAGCGGGGCCTCCATATCGAAATAGGACATGTAGATGGTCCACCCGATTCCTCCTGCGGTGGTGGCCGCTCCAAAGACCAGTTCCACTGCGATCGCGGCCCTCCAGCTCCTGGCCCAGGCTATTTCAAAACCCGTAATCAAGTAAGGGAGGGTCGATGGGAGGATGACATGCCAGAAAAGCTTGAGCCCCTTCAGCCCTATGTTTCTCCCCACCTCAATATAGGTCTGATGGACGGTTCGAAATCCGGTATATGCATTCAAAAAGATGGGCCAGAGGGCAGAATTGAGCACCACGATCAGCAAAGACAAGGGGCCAAGACCAAACCAGATGATGAGGAGTGGCAGAAGGGCCACTGAGGGGAGGGGATGCATCATGGCCAGGATCATCTCCATGATGCTGGCCACGATCTGTGACTTCATGGACAGGAATGTCAGTAAAAAGCTCAGGAAAAGGGCGATGGCCATCGCGTAAACGATGAAACTCAGGGTAACACCTACCCGCATAGAAAGATCGCCCGCACTATGCCAGAATTGAGCCAGGACATCCAGGGGGGAAGGGAAAAGGAGTTCACTGACGATTCGGGCCCGAAAAATAATCTCCCACACAATGATAATTAATAACAAGCCCCCCAGTTGAGTGGCTGTCTTACCAGTTAGCCATTTCCACAACCTTCCCGACTCCGGTTTTTGAGAAATAGTGATAATTTGTTCCTGTTGGCTCATTGACGCATTTTTCCTCTACAGCCCTATTTCGACATTCCCCACTTGATGACCGTCCTCTTTTCAATGGTCTCAAAAACGCCCCTCTCCATCACGATCCCAAAGATAATGATGACGAATATCCCCGATAGTATCTGGCTGAAGTTCACATATTGGAGGGCCTCAAAGATAAACCAGCCGATCCCTTCAGAATCCGTGGTGGTTCCGAATACCATTTCAGCTGCCACGACCGTCCTCCAGCTCCTGGCCCATGCCACCTTGAGGCCTGCCAGCAAATAAGGAAGGGCTGAAGGTATCATCACCGAACCGATCAGTTTAAATTTCCTGAGCCCCACATTTCGTCCCACTTCCATATAGGTCACATGGACAGTCCTAAAACCGGTGTATGAATTCAGGAGGATCGGCCATAAACAGGAGTTGATGGTGAGGGCCACAACCCCCTGGAAACCGATTCCTATCCAGACAATGACCAAGGGAATCATGGCAACCGAGGGCATGGGATGCATGATGGAAGTTAGGACCTCGACTATGTAAGCGGCCCGGGTGAAGAGCAGTGCCGCGGTCGTCATTACAGCTGCAATAATAAGCGAAGCAGCAAGCCCGACCAAAATTGCAAGGACGGTGTAGTAGAGTTTGTACAACAACTCCCCGGAGATGAGGAATTCAAAGAACATCTTCCCAACGGTCCAGGGTGGCGGCATCGTCATTTCACTTGCCTGGTGTCTCACAAAGTAGGCCCAGGCCCCGATCACGAGCAGCAGGAAGATGGCCTGATAAATGCTTTTTCTAAGAAATGAGATTCTTGTCAAAACTCGCCCAATTTACTGTTTCAAGAGATTATAAAGTGTCTCCCAGAATTTCCCGAAATTGGGGTCCGTGGCGACCCGGGGTTGTGGCAAAGGATTATCAAACACCTGAAGGACTCTCCCGGGGTTGGTACCCAGGACGAGAATTCGTGTCCCGAGCAACATTGCCTCCTCTATATTGTGCGTAACAAAGAGAATGGTCTTCTGGGTTTCTTCCCAGATCTTTAGTAATTCCACCTGAAGGCCGGTCCTTGTCTGAGCGTCTATGCTGCCAAATGGCTCGTCCATCAGGAGGACCTTTGGGTCTAATGCAAGGGCCCTGGCAATGGCCACCCGCTGCTTCATCCCCCCCGAAAGCTGATGGGGAAATGCCGCGTCGAAGTTCTCATCAAGTCCTACCATCCGCAGGTGTTTCTTTGCGACCTCCATCCTGTTCTGGCTGTTGGAGTAAAGGCTGTTGACCTTCAGAGGATAGAGGACATTTTTTAAAGTTGTCTTCCAGGGAAAAAGCTGGTTCAGGTCCTGAAAGACCATTGCACGGTCCGGACCCGGTTCTCTGACCTTGTTTCCGTCCAGGAGAACCGTCCCCTCTGTCGGTTCCTCAAACCCGGCGATCAACCTCAATGTGGTTGACTTCCCACACCCAGACGGGCCGATGATACAAAGAAAATCCCCGTCATTGACCTCGAAGGTGATATCTTTCAACGCCTGGACAGGGGGGTCAATATACCGTTTGGACAGGTTGGTCACCTTGAGCTTTTCCCTATTGGTATCCACGGCTTCCTAGCTCCTTATTCCAAAAAAATGGGAACCCCCGGAAAGTGATCGTCTCTTGATTCTAGCCCTTAAAAACCCATGCCGGGGAAGGAAACAGGACACATTTCCATTCCTCCCCGGCACTTTTTACCTTTCCATCAATTCCCAGCTTCAACCAGCTCTATCATGGCAAAGTCGCTTAGCTTTTTTGGTTTCTTTTTGATAAGGCCCACCTCATACATGAAGTCGGCGTATCTGAGCAACTGTTTTTCAATATCGTATTCAGACACGTCGTAACGAACCTCGGTCTTCAACTGCTTCATGGTATCTTCAACCGACATCTTGAGGGTGGGGGCCAGTATCTCGGCCGCCTCCCTGGGATGCTCGGTCGCCCACTTCGCTGCCTCGTTGTAGGCCTTCACCACTGCCTGATAGACCTTGGGATTTTCCTTGGCCCATTTTGTGTTTACCACCACCTGTGCATTGGGCATCCAGCCGCCCGGGTTGGGCCACAGTGCCGCGATGGATTTCATCCCCTTTTCCTTTTCCAGCACAGCAAAGGGAGGGCTTGTGAGATGGGCATCGACCTGTTTCTTTATGAGAGACTGATAGGAAATGGGGTGCTTCATCTTGATAATATACATATCGAGGGTCTTGGGGTCATAACCGTTTTCCTTCAAATACCACTGTAAGGCGATATGATTGGAACTCCCCGGTGCCGGGGCACCGATCTTGAACCCCTTCTTGGACTTGGACAGTTTCACGAAATCGTGAATATCCTTGATATCCTGATGATAGGTCACCAGTTCGTGTTTATAGGCGGTCATCACGTCGGCTGTCTTGGTGGGGGCTCCTTTGCTCCAGCCTTTTATAAAGGGGGCGAATCCGGATATCCCCACATCCAGCCGGCCCGCTATCAGGGCGCTCCTGACATCGGCCCCCGAGGCAAACCGGGTCTCCACCACCTCGCAACCCGGGGCGTATTTTTGGATCAGTTTCTTTTTGACCACAATGGTGTTGACAGCACACCAGAGTCCGTACTGTTGCGC
>JABMQV010000869.1 GCA_013203065.1 Desulfobacteraceae bacterium
GTATTGTCTATAGTGATCCGTTTAAATAACTAGATGTTTGAAATAGAAGATTACAGCTACGAATTACCCGAAGGCTCCATTGCCCAGGTTCCGGCCTCAAAGCGAGACACCTCCCGGGTTTTGGTGGTGGATCGTCTGAAAAGGTCTTTTTCGGATAGCGTGTTCCGGGATCTTCCCCATCTGCTGAGGCAAGGGGATCTCTTGGTTGTAAATGACACCAGGGTGGTCTCTGCAAGGCTTCTCGGCCGAAAAGAAAGCGGGGGCAAAGCTGAGATATTGGTGCTGGAGCATCAGGGTTCAACAGGCGATGAACCTGAGTCTCGTTGGTGTCTCTTAAGATCTTCCAAGCGATCAAAGGAGGGGACTATTCTGCTCTTTGGTGCCGGTCTTACGGGCCAGGTGAGAGAGGTGGGTGTCAACGGGCGTGTCAAAATTGAATTCAAAGGGAATCTGTCCATCGATTCCCTGATACAAGAAGAAGGGCGGATGCCCTTACCCCCCTACATCAGAAGAGACAAGAACAGCCCCTTTTCGAGGCTTGATAAGGAGCGGTACCAGACCATCTTCTCCAGGAAACAAGGGGCTGTGGCAGCGCCCACGGCCGGACTCCATTTTACAGAAGCCTTGGTCGAGAGGCTGGAGGCCGCAGGAATACCTCTCGTCACCCTAACCCTCCATGTGGGATATGGGACCTTCCAACCAGTTCGGACAAAGGATATCAGGAGGCACCGGCTGGGAAAAGAACCCTACTCCATCGACCAGAGGACTGCGGAGGCCATAAAGGGAACCAAAGAGAGGGGCGGAAGGGTAGTTGCAGTAGGGACCACCGTGGTAAGGGCATTGGAAACGGCGGCCGCCCCGAATGGTCACATGAGGCCCGGAGAAGGGGCGACTGATCTGCTGATTACACCTGGGTTTTCCTTTAAGGTGGTAGATGCACTGATAACCAACTTCCATCTACCAAAGAGTTCGCTCCTCTTTTTGGTATCGGCCTTTGCCGGCCTGGATTTGACGAAAAGGGCTTATGGGGCGGCCATTGAGAAAGGGTACAGGTTTTACAGCTATGGCGATGCCATGTTGATCCTGTAAACGCTGTGTCGGATATTGGGTGCTGGCTCAAGGATCTTTGGAATTCAGGATTTCCCATAGGTGCCCCACCACCAGGGCAAGGGTGGGGGAAATTGCGACCCCCCACGGAACTTTTGACACCCCGGCCTTTATGCCAGTGGGGACACAGGGATCGGTGAAGTCACTCGCACCTGAAGATCTGGAGGATGCGGGTGCCAGGATCATCTTGGCCAACACTTATCACCTTTACCTCCGGCCGGGTCATGGGCTCATAAAGCGGTTGGGCGGGCTTCATCGGTTTATGAGCTGGTCAGGGTCGATTCTGACCGATAGTGGGGGATTTCAGGTATATAGCCTGGCTGGGTTAAGGAAGATTTCCGAAGAGGGGGTGACATTCCAGTCCCACCTTGATGGATCAAGGCATTTCATTGGCCCGGAAGAAGCCATTGAAATCCAGGAGTCTCTTGGTGCCGATATCATCATGGCATTTGACGAATGTGCGCCGTATCCATCTGACTATGACTATGTCTTAAATTCTGTGAAATTGACGAGTCTTTGGGCCCGCCGGTGCGTTGAGAAAAAGAAGAACGAATCCCAGGCACTCTTCGGGATCATTCAGGGCGGCATGTATGATGACTTGAGGGAAATGAGCGCCAGAGACCTGACCGGGATGGATTTTGACGGCTATGCCATAGGGGGTCTCTCAGTGGGGGAGGATAAACAGACCAGAGACCGGGTTATCAAAAACACAAGGGATTTTATCCCGGATGATAAACCTGTATACCTGATGGGAGTGGGGGCACCGGAGGATCTGGTAGAAGCAGTTATGCTCGGGGTGGATATGTTTGACTGTGTTATGCCCACCCGGAATGCAAGGAATGGTACCCTTTTTACTGCTACAGGCAGGGTGAACATCAAGAACGTCCGATACGCCGATGATGAAGGGCCTGTTGAAAAAGGATGCCGGTGTTACACGTGTTGCCGTTTTTCCCGGGCCTATTTAAGACATTTATTTATGGCAAGAGAACTCTTGGCCTATCGATTGAATACGATCCACAATATTTATTATTATATTCACTTAATGGAAGAAATGAGACAGGCTATTGAAGAAGACAGATTTGACAATTACCACCATTACTTCTATGAACTTCAGGGAAAGGGATAGTTGCTTATCTACTTACCCCTAAATTGAATAGGATAAATCGTTTAAGGGGGTAAGCTTTTGGGGATATTCACATCAACCAACAGGAGGTCCTAAAATGAATTTCTTGGCGTATGCGTTGGGGGGCGGTGCAGGCGGGGGTGAAGGTAGCTCTGGTGGCTTTGGTGCCTTCCTACCCTTGATATTAATGTTCGGAATTTTCTATTTCCTGCTCATCAGGCCCCAGCAAAAGAAGTCCAAGGCGCACAAACAGTTGCTTGGCGCCTTGAAAAAAGGGGACAGGGTTGTCAATTCCGGTGGCCTTCACGGCTTGGTAACCGGCATTACAGATGATATGGTGACGATGGAAATCGCGCCTAAGGTGAGGGTAAAGGTCTCGAGAGGTTCTATTTCCGGGGTAGTTGGCAAGAGTTAGCCCACAGGTCAAGAAGATCCGAACTGTATGGGTTCCGCTCACAATCTTATAATATAAACTATCATGGAGTAGCAAGTGTTCAAGAGCTTAGGCTGGCGTGCTGCGATCGCTCTATTTGCGGTCTTGATGGCATTGATATATCTGATTCCAACCCTTACCAGCGACCTCCCCATGTGGTGGTCAAGTCTTCTCCCCAGGGACAAGATTAATCTCGGGCTTGACCTGCAAGGGGGA
>JABMQV010000870.1 GCA_013203065.1 Desulfobacteraceae bacterium
GGGAGCTGCACATCGGACAGTTTGTTTATGACATAGTAACCCATATTTGCAACTATCCTTTTAGGTACAGTCTCCCCCTTCCGGGACCGTCGCTTGGCATATACCACCTCATATCCTTCCTTAAACTTCGCATACATGTCCTCAATTAATTCAGGAGGGTCCTGCAGATCAACATCAATGACAACGCAGGCCTTTCCATTGCATGTCAGAATCCCTGCCATAGTGGCCGCTGGCTGGCCAAACCGTCTGGAAAAAACAATCAGCTTGATGTTGGGGTTGCGGTTGATCTCCTTTCCGATTACCTCTTCTGTCCGGTCCGGTGAAGGATCCAGGCAAAAGAGAATCTCGTAACGAACCTTCATGGAATGTAAAGCCTTCTCCATGCGCTCAAGAAAGGGACGTATGTTCTCCGATTCCTTGTATACCGGCACAACAATGGATATATCCAAGCGCTGATTATCGATTTTTTGACCATCTGGCATTTTGATACCTCATCTATTGATTCCTTTCCATTAACCTGACATTCAGTCCTCGAACCCCAACTAATAAAGGTCGTGTATCGTTATTGCCCGTTATTGAAACACTTGGTCTATCGAGCGGGCGTAATGTAATCCGATTTCTCCCTGCAACTACAGGAACAGATATGGTTCGCGGTCCATTCTCCGAAATAATGATGTTAGACTGAAAGCCTTCCTCTGCCAACAGCACCAGCCGTCGGTCCGGTTTATCCGGCAGGCTTGGCCCAAGTAAGAACTCCGCGGAAATAGCAGCCGTGCCATTTTCGGTTGATAGCAGGTCAATTTCAGTATCACCATCACCAATCCAGAAAAAAGACTTCCCTCTCATCTTTTCCAGACCGTTCGGATTTCGGATTTCGGTCGGTTGCAGCCATCGACTATCCTTCAATTTCCACAGGTAATAGGGGCCTCCCTCCCATAAGAGACTCGATTGCGGAAAAGACTCCTTGCTATCCGTAAGGGCGTATCCGACCTTTGTAGCATCCACTTCCAGGGCCCTTTGCATTAAGGGAATGACATGAGATTGGGCCATGTAAGCCCTGTACTGAGCAAGCGATATGGGTACATTTCTCAGGAAGAAAACAGCCCACTCATTGGCAATATTGTCATTCACGGTCACAAGAACCGGTTTTGATCCAATGATACTCTCGATTTCTGCGACTTTCTTGAACGGTAAGATGGATTTGTAAGGGAGGGACCTGTCCTTATAGACCAACATTGTCGCGTTCAGACAGAAAAATAACATAGACACACACAGAGCAGAACCTGTAATCAGACCTTTGAACCTTCCTCTTCGTCGCGGCAATGCTAATAATTTATCTACTCCAAGAATGGCCGCAAAGGCCATTGCCCACCAGTTCAAGAGAATCAACTTATAGGCCCCGTAAGAGTATTCCTGCCCAACTATCATATAGAGGGTGCCTGCGAAGAGAACAATTAGTGTGGCGGCAAAGCCCCACTCCTTCCGCCTGAAGAGATCGTATATTCCCAAGACCGCCATGATTGACAAAACGAAAGAGAGGAGAGAACAGAGAAAAAACCACAACCCGCTGATTTTCGGAGCAAAGGAAGACCCTGCGGGATGAAAACCCCAAAAACACATTAATAGCGTCGATTGCTTCAGCAGGCCGGGAAAGGCATTTCCCCCCGGCCGAACACCGCCTCCCAATCCTGCCTTAGCTTGTTGAATAAAGAAAAAAATGAGATCCTTTAGAGGTGCAATCCCAATTACCAACAGAAGACATGTCAGCAACAGCAGGATTAGCCAGGGTTTTAAGGGTCTGCCATCCTTGACAATCCGTTGGACGAAAAAGAGGCAGACGCCCCCCAGGACAAACGGCGACATCTCTGGATAGCAGTAGACAAGAGCTATAACCAGTCCGGCCAAAATGAAGGCCCAGCGTTTGAATTGCGGTTTTATAATATGGGAAATTCCCGCAAAGGCTGGTAAAAACGATATCGCCAGCGCATTGTCATAGTTATTCGAAGAAAGAAGACTCAGCAGCCAACCCGAAAATAAGCAGCCACCAACATAGAATGGAATTAGATTCTTTCTAAGCCCTTTTACCCTGCCCACGAACATGCAGGTGGAAGAAAAGACAAACAAAGTCCAGGCGAGGAATAATCCGCTGGCCATCTGGGTATCCGCGCTTGAACCTGAGAGGACAGCAAAGAAACCGAGCAGAGCAGATGCAATAAATCTTATACCGTTCAGATGAGCAGCATACTGCGCAAGGGGAGATAGGCCCCCTTCGGCGCCGCGGGGATAGTCAAGCAAATATTGTCCATACGCTATGTATGACCACCCATCCCAGGCAGGACTCCCCAAATATGACGTTAGTCCATTCAAGAAATATGGGGCCATCAAGAAAACCGGGGCGACCAGCACGATTAACACCATAGGCCAATCCTGCTTGAAAAAACGAAAATCCGCACGCCAAAATCCCACAATGGCCAACAGGATAGTCAGGGGCCAGATGACCAAACGAACATCCTTAACCGTAAACCCACTCGAGACACCCAAGCCGAGGAGAATTGCCCAGAAGCTGAGTGTGATTATCGGCGCCAGAAAGATGGAGACAGGGGTATCCACCCTTACACCGATGAGATGCAAGATGCCTCTCCCCGTTAAAATGCTGATGGCGCAAAGAAGTACGTATGTTATCACTTTATTCCTCTCGTCTGTTCCTACGCCTGCATAGAAATAAGGTGCGACCATTCTGAAGCGCCACGTGGTCGACAAAATCGAAGAGTTCACCGAAACTCGACTTGAACACTTCTAAGCTGTACGGGAGATGTTGATCATTACGATTCCTCAAAAGTTTCTGTAC
>JABMQV010000125.1 GCA_013203065.1 Desulfobacteraceae bacterium
CCTGTCGACCTATTCGAAGATGGCAAGGCCCGACACTACCGCTATAAGGCCGGTGATTCCCTTACGATTCAATACTTTGTTCTAAAGAGCTCAGATGGGGTCATCCGTGCCGCTTTTGATGCCTGCGATGTATGCTGGCCTGCGGGCAAGGGTTATCAACAGTCAGGGGATGCCATGGTCTGCCGCAATTGCGGTCGCCAATTTGCCTCCGTACTGGTCAATGAGGTGAAAGGCGGATGTAACCCTGCCCCCCTTAAACGGAGAGTAGAGAACGGAAAAGTTGTCATAGAGGTAGACGACATCCTTGAAGGAAAACAATATTTTGACTTTTCGAGGAGGGGCTAGCGATGAATCTCAAAGACATCGCGTTCAAGAATCTGATGCGACGCAAGGCCAAGGCCCTTTTCGTGCTCGCCGGGCTCGTCATTGGGGTCTCCACTGTGGTGGCGCTCATAAGCTTTGTTGACGCCATGACTCAAAATATCAATCACAAACTGGAGAAATATGGCGCCAACATCCTGATCGTGCCAAAGACGGAGAATCTTTCGCTTACCTACGGGGGCCTTTCATTGGGTGGGCTTTCCTTTGAGATGAAGGAAATCCGTGAAGAAGAGCTTGCCCGGATTCCCTCCATCAAGAATGCCGCAAATGTCGCTGCCGTCGGACCGATCGTCTTGGGTGCGGTCCAAGTGGGGGAGAAAAAGGTTTTGATGGCCGGGGTAGATTTCCGGGCATCCAGGGTCTTGAAACCCTGGTGGAAGATAGAGGGAGATATCCCGGGCCCAAATGGGGTTCTGTTGGGCGCTGAGGCGGCCAAAGTTTTTGGCTTGAGGCCCGGTGGCCGAGTCAGTATTGGGGCCCGTGAACTAGAGGTCAGCGGGGTCTTGTTTCCAACCGGTTCCCAGGACGACCAGCTGGTTTTTGTCCACCTAAAGACGGCCCAAGCCATTCTCGGCAAGACAGGCAAGATCTCAATGGCTGAAGTGGCTGCCTTGTGCAAGGACTGTCCCATAGAAGAAATGGTGAAACAGATTTCACGGGTGGTGCCGGGTGCCAAGGTCATGGCCATACAGCAGGTGGTAAAAGGACGGATGGAGGCCCTTTCCCAGTTCAAGAGCTTCTCCTACGGCGTATCAGGGGTGGTCATCCTGGTGGGGAGCCTTGTGGTTCTGGTGACAATGATGGGCAGCGTCAGGGAACGCACCCAAGAGATCGGCATTTTCCGGGCCATCGGTTTCCGAAAAAGCCATGTTATTCGGATTGTATTTTTGGAGGCCGGGTTTATCTCCGGTGTGGCAGGCATTATTGGATACATCATCGGCATGGGAGCGACAAGGGTGGCCGTCGGATTTTTTACAGAAGACGGAGCGGTTCCTGTAGACTATACCTTGGCTGGGCTGGCATTTTTGCTGGCAATAGTGCTGGGGCTGATCTCAAGCATCTATCCCGCCTTTCTGGCAGCACGTCTTGATCCCAACGACGCCCTCAGGGCACTTTAGGAGTTGATTATGAGTTATATTAAGGCAGAAGATCTGGAGAAGCGCTACGGAAACGGAGACACAGCCTTATTGGCAATACGGCGCATGACTTTTGAGATCGAATCCGGTGAATTTGTGAGTGTGATGGGCGAATCGGGGTCAGGAAAATCTACGCTTCTCTCCATAATGGGGGCGATGAATGCGCCCACAGCGGGAAGGCTCTCTGTTGACGAAATCGACGTCTACAGCCTCGGCCAGGAGAGGAGAACAGATTTTCGGCGGGAGTTTCTGGGATTTGTTTTTCAAAGCTTCCACCTGGTACCCTACTTGACTGTTATAGAAAACGTGATGCTTCCTCTTACGACCGTAAAAGCCTCCAAGAAAAGGAAGCGCACAATGGCGCAATCGGCCTTGGAGCGTGTGGGACTATCAGACAAAGCGCATCGTCTCCCAAGTCAGATCTCCGGGGGAGAAAAGGAGCGAGTGGCCATCGCGCGGGCCGTGGTGAACAACCCCCCGATTCTGCTTGCCGACGAACCCACAGGGAATCTGGATACCAAGACCACTGGAGAGATTATGGGCCTTTTCCAGGAACTCAACAGCGGTGGTACGACAATCGTGATGGTTACACACAGCCACCAATGTGCCGCATATGCTCAGAGGACCTTGCGGGTATCGGATGGGATGCTGGTGGAGGATAAAGGGCGTAGACAAGAGGAGTGAATATGGCTGAAACAATTATAGTCTTGGCAATTGTTGGAGCGGCCCTGGCCTTTGCTGTCAGATGGATTTACCGGAGGATGAGCGGTCAGGCCACAAGTTGTTGCAGCGGAGAAAATGCACCGCCTTCCTGCTGCTCTTGCGATCAAGGTATTGGAAGGCTCCCGGGGGAAACGGACAAATAATATATTTCTTTCAACCCGTATTCCGGGACCAAAGCAATTTCACTGTCAAAAAGGCCTTGCTGGCAGGGTTATGAATCGCGTTATGATTTGTGATTATCAACTTGTGTACGGCTCTGTCTTTCCAATAGGATTAGAATTAGAGCGATCATGAGGGCTTGTGCGACCAAGAGAATGCAGTCACTGGTCCTCGTGTAGCGGAGTGCCACCGCACTTATGCCCAAACACATGCAGATGAGGAGGAGAACGACCACGGCCCTTTTCGCCCCCCCCAAGACAAGAGCCAATCGATGGTGAAGGTGATCCTTCCCAACGTATTCGATCCATTGTCTTGGACTGGAGACCTTCCGGGCAACAATTCGTTTTCCGCTGGTATACATAATGTCAAAGATCGGAATCCAGAATATCAGCAACGGTGAGGCCAATGCAACGATCGGTCTGTCCGAAGACCAATCTCCATAGACCGCGAGACAGGCGAGAAGAAATCCGGTGACCGTGGTGCCCGAATGCCCCAGGAAGATCGAAGCCCTTTTTCCGTACCGGAAATTATAGGGTAAAAAGCCAAGGCAGGCGCCCATCAGTGAGATAGAAACCCAACCCAAGAAGGACTGATCGGTCTGAATGGCGACGACTCCAAGAAAAAACGAGAAAATTGCACCCATCCCTGGTGCCAAGCCATCCATACCATGCAGAAAACTTATGGCATTGGTGATACCCACGATCCATAGAAGGGTCAGCGTCATGTTCAGGAGCTGTGCAGGCAGGCCCATGGCCCTGGGGAAAACGTTCAGTGAAATCCCAAAGCAGATCACCACGACAGCGCTTAGGGCCTGGAAAGAGAGTTTGATCCACGCCGACACCTCTTCGAGGTCGCTCATGACACCCATACCGAAGACGATGGCCGATGCGCCAAGGATGGCAAAGAGCTGTTCAGAATAGATGCCATTGACCAAGATGCTAACCAGAAAAGCCAAGTAGAGAGCCACCCCTCCCAGAAGAGGTGTAGCATCTGGGGAAATTGTGGTTGTATCCGACCTGCGCAAAATATCCCATCTGACAGCAAAAAATCTGCAAACAGGGGTAAGGCAAAAAGAGAGTGCAAAGG
>JABMQV010000009.1 GCA_013203065.1 Desulfobacteraceae bacterium
GACCTGGGCGAATAACTGTCTTTGGAGTTATTTGATTGAGCCTGCATAGTTCGGCAACTGATAAGCCGTATCGTTTGGCTATTTTAAACAAACTCTCTCCGCGACGGACTACATGGTGGGCCTTTTTTATCGGTGAAACAGCTTTCTTCTGAATAGATTTGCCCTTAACCTCTGTGGAAAGTGATCTATTCAATATTTTGACTGATTTATTGAGTTTCCTGACCTCCCCTTCAAGACGGGTTATTTTTTTGCTTATACCTTCAAGTTGGGCCAATCGCTTCTCCATCTGTTCAAGCCTGGGTTTAATGGAATTTAACTCTTCCCTGGATCTCTCATCGGTGCATGCGAAATTTGAAAAGGGAACCGTTAACAGGACGAGCCCCATACCACCGCAAGAAACTATAAGCCGCACATGGGACATGAAACCACGGGAACTCCTGACTGACTGGGTATTCTCCTCCTTTTTCAGATCCTGCGCCATGTCACCGGCAATATCTCTTGGGATTCCATCCAATTCTGTCTTTAAGCCGTGATCCATAGTTTTTCCTTTCAGTTCTTTGGAACAGTTAGTCAGGGGTCAATCCTAGCCAAAATAAAAAAATTCCGCTGAGAGTTGAATTGAGAATCCTGAGCACCTGAGAAGCTTGTGTTTCCATATCTTCATCAAAGGCTATCCCACCAACCCAATTTTTTCAAGACTAAAAGTCCAAGTGGGCCAGGGGCCAGTACTCCAATGCTCTTGATTCACACCCGTGGGCCAGACTTGAATCTTACATTTTTGAACCCACCCCGGTCACCTCGTCTTCAACGATCATTATTCTTGCCATACACTGAAATTCTCTTTGCCCAAGATATTCTAACTTTATCCCCGTGCTCTAATCGGAAAGACTGGAAAATCAATTGTTCAAAATGGGGGAGATTCATCAGAGCTACTCCATTAGTCGCCAGAAGCAGTATACCATTTCCAGCACCGCAAACGCGGGAAACATGCCCCACTCAACTACCCAGTAAGTCAAGGTGTTCTTCCGAAACCCCATGTCTCGGTCCCAGATATAGATGTTGATCGCGGAGTACCAGAAAGGCACAGATCCAATGAGAGCCAACAAGAAACCCCAACGACGGCCCAAGAGCATGCCGATACTCCCCGCAATCTGGATCGGTCCCCAGAAAAAGGCATCTGCCCAAGCGTAGCCTTGGTTGAAGGCAAAGTAGGCCCTCTGATCGGTGCCTTTAGGATCGCTTCCGTAGACATTCTTTACCGTCCAGTCTCCACGAGGATTGAGGACTGCGACAAGTTGCATCACAACCAGAAATCCGATCAGAAATAGGCCTATTATTGCCACGATATAGGTCAGACTGGTGACTTCCATACCCTCGAGGTCCAAGTTTTGGGTTGACGCGTCAATACGGGGTCACATCTTGAATTGTGAATTGAGGTAATAAGCCAAAACACTATTTTCGTTTTCTTTTGTACTTATCTTCTATTCTTTTTCTGGAATCTCCCATCTTTCTTGAACTTTTTAGCAGTTCAATGATCTTTTCATCGGAATCACCGTGCAGTTTTAATAAAACAATCCAAATTCCAGACATCACATCAACATTTCTATTGTCCCCATATGAATAAAAAATATCCAATTGATCAACAATTATCTGGGGGTTTTGCATCGGCAGTTTATATTCCATATCAAATGAACGATAGGACTCCTGAATCATGTTTTTGCATTTTGAATCTGCGAGATTCCGCCATAACCACTGATAACCTAAAGATATCCCATCTGCGAACCCCATTACATAAAATCGCTTTTGAGTCGCGTCCTGTTTTTTCCACCAAGTACCATCAAAAGGATATGACACCGTTGAAAGACAAAAAACTGAAAACAAAACCAACGTGAACATAAAAGGTATCTTCTTCATTGCTTTGCCCCCCTTTCTATGTGACCATTGATGCCTACCGCCATCCCGGATAGATTCACTGCTTTGAGGTGAAAATGAGTTTCCTCATTTCTCCTCTTGTCGTGCCTTTTAGAAATACCACAAATTGCGAAAAAAGTTGACAAATTAATGATGTGCTGCATGTTATGGCAGAATGCTTGATGGAAGGATTATTATAAGGCGACCATGGCATACATCACGTGCACCAGAAGGAAATCTCACCACAGGGTAAATGTGGCCGTGTGTGAAAAGTGTAAAGGAATAAAATGTTCAGATTACCGAGATTATGCCCAATACAGAATTGTCACCCTATATTGAGAAACTTACATCAGGATTGAATAACGAGCTTACAGATGACGTCATACTGGAAAGGAGCCCCATCAAAAAATGAACCGGTTGTATCAGCCGAGAGGTGGTCAAACAGCCGAATCTGTATGTCCCAAAGAGCCGAACGAATGAATAAACCATGCCTATCCGGCGGATACTGCCCAAAACTCGTCTCTGGCCTCGTATAGTGGATGTGCTCGGCGCTAAGATGCGTCGAGACTGACATCACGCTGTAGACCTTTTCCTTTCTGACCTTGACTTTTTTATTCCAATTCATTTAACTCATGAACCTTCATACATTGCGGCGAATCGACCAGAGGCCTGCAGGTCTGGAGATAACAGAAGAGAAAGGACGTCGCGCAATGACTCTTTTCAAGGGGCAATAGTTGTCAGATGAGGTCAGAGACAAGTCATAATAGCGAAGGGTCAAGGGCCAATTTGAAAGTGCTCTTTTCCCTGACTCTTGTTCATTTCGTCGGCGACTTTTATGCCTCTTTTGTTAACCCGCTGCTTCCTTTGTTCGTAGATAAGTTTTTGCTTACCTTGACACAGGTCGGTCTTATCACAGGAATAAGCAGGATTTTGGCATTTGTTGTCCAGCCTACCGTAGGCTATGTTGCCGATCGATACCGGGGGCGTATGTTTGTGCTGGGCGGCCCCTTGCTGGTCATTTTCTTTATTCCCCTTGTTGGCGTTGCGCCCAGTTTTGTGATTCTGGTTCTGTTTATATCATTAGGGTCAATCGGCACAGCCATGTTTCACCCACCATGCGCCGGTATGGTCTCAACCTATTCGGGAAGACGCCTTGGCCTGTCCATGTCTATTTTCATTCTGGGCGGGACCTTGGCCTTTGGAACCGGGCCGCTCTTTATAACTTCCTACGTCCAGCTATACGGCCTTGCCGCGACTCCCTTCACAATGATTATAGGTTTTGCGGCCATGACCTTTATTTTCATAGTTGTGCCCAAACCAGGTCGAGAGGGATTTATTAACCTCGGGTTTATTGGATCTATAAGAGAGGTTTTAGGAGGGGTCTGGAAATCGGTTGTACTGATTTGGTTAGTGATGGTGTTGCGAGCGTTTGTTGGCCAATCCTTTTTGACCTTTATTCCAGTGCTTTACTCCAAAGAGGGCTATTCCCTGGTCTCTATCGGGACCATAGTATCCCTGTTTACCGTAGGCGGCGCAATCAGCGGTCTCTTTGCCGGGCACCTGTCGGACAGGATCGGATACAAACCGATTTTTTTTGTTTCTTACACTCTGTCAACCTTAAGCCTTTACCTGTTGCTCGCTCTTCCGGGGGACTGGGTGTTCCTCAGTTCTTTTTTTGCGGGATTTATGCTTTTGGCCACCCTCCCACTGGGGGTGGCAATGGCACAGGAACTGGCCCCGCGGGGAAAATCCATGGTATCGAGTCTTATGATGGGTCTGGCTTTTGGGACTGGCGGGATGATGACACCACTTACGGGAAAACTGGCGGACATTTTTTCAATCCGGTCGGTTCTCAGTTTCGTGGCAATTGTGCCTTTGCTAACAACCGCTCTTATCGCTCTCTTCCCTGGAAAAAATGTGATACATCGCGGATCGGCTGATTGACTCCGTCACCAGGCCAATACAGGTGTTCCACAACCTGCAGGTTATGCCATAAGTCAAATTGGTGAATCCGATTACAGTCTTCGAGGAATCCGCAAAAGCGGGTTGCAGTGTTACCTTCGTGCTTAGGGCTTACGGCCGGCTTCAAGCGAGTTTCTGTTTTTCCCCTCAAAGAAAAAAGGCATTCCATCAATTTACGGTGGAACGCCTTTTCTTTATTCAAGAACGATCAAACTGCAGTAACATTTACAGCAGCCGGGCCTTTTCTGCCTTCCTCTATGTCGAAGGTAACCTTCTCGCCTTCATTAAGAGACTTAAAGCCAACGCCATTGATTCCTGAATGATGTACAAATACATCAGGACCGTCTTCTTGCTCA
>JABMQV010000871.1 GCA_013203065.1 Desulfobacteraceae bacterium
CTATAATGGTCTTGATCATGGGCTCGTCCTTTTTGGCCTCTCTGATGAGATTCACCACCTCAATGAACTTTGCCCCTTCCCGGAACTCTCGCTCTTTGCAGTTGATGGACGCCTTCATCTGAGACCGCCGGCCTCTCCGTGCCGTTATTCGACAAAATCTTCCAGGCCGACTTCCTTGAGTTTGGTCATGGTGGGCTTGCCCTCTTCGTCCCAGCCGCGTTCCGTGTAGTAGTCCATAATGGCGTCTTCCAACCCAACGGGAATCTTCCCGGCCGCGGGTCCCGAATCCACGGGCTCCATGAACCGTTTGGGATAGTTGAAGTCGTCCTCTTTCTTCCATCCGTAACGGATATTCAGGAGTTTCTGGAGCTGTGTGATCCGGTCGCCACAGAGACGAAGGTCTTCAATGCTCCAGTCCATGCCCGTGGCGGCGTTGATGGTGTTACAGAGATCAGTCAACGTGTAACCGCGAAACTCCATGAATTTGCAGTGACAGGCGGAGTTGATGACATTGCAATAGTCGTGGAACTTGGCATTGCGATCGGCCGTATTCTCCCACGACCAGCGCTCCTCGTTCTCCACTTCATCGATACCCCATTCGGGTAACTTGATGTGGCCCACCCAGATGTGTTGCGAATTCCCCCGTTCATGGTTAGGGCCGGAGGCCACGCCGGTGCAGTAGTTCAACGCAGATATGTACTGGGCCCGCCAGTTGTGGGCGGCAATCTCCTGGCCTTTCATCTGCACGGCCCAATCCTCCGATCCCTTGCCAAGGCGCTCGGAGGCAATCTTACACCCCTCACCGAGCAGGTACCCGAGACCGTCAGCGCGTAGGCCGATCTTCCTGACCAGCTCTACCATTGCCTCGGCATTGCCCCAGGTCAGATCAAGGCCATAGGTGTCGGCCTTGGTGATAACTCCTTTTTCGTAGGACTCCATGGCCCATGCAATCACGACGCCCAGCGAAATGGTATCCAGCGAGTAAAGGTTTGCCAGTTCGCATGCATAGGCCACTGCCTTTACGTCATCAACCATGGTGTTAAAGCCGACCATGGCAAAAGACTCGTATTCCGGCCCTTTGCCCTTATACGCGTATGGCCCTTCCTTGACTTCGCATAAATTGTGGCACTGAATAACGCAGTACTGACAAGGCCAGGGTTTGGCATTGAGTTCCTTGGCGTAGTTTGAGGCGTGATGAGTTTTTATGCCGCTGGGAAACTCCGCCAACTGATAGTTCTTTATGGGTAAGTTTCCCTGTGGCGAAAAAAGCTCGGTGGCCATGGCAGTACCCACACGCTTTATCTGGAGCCACTCCTCCTTTTCGTTGTCCATCTCGATCAGGCGTTGATTGATCTGTTTGTTGAGCCTGTCGATCTCCTGGGGGTCATGCACATCGATGGATTGGCTACCCCGCACCGCGATGCCCTTGAGCAGTTTCGAGCCCATAACCGCTCCCAGCCCACACCGGCCCAAAAAGGATTTCTTTCTTGTCTGGATATTGGCGTAACGCACCAGCCGCTCGCCGGCCTGGCCGATGGTAACGCACTCAAACTTATCGCCCTCGGCCTCTTTCATACCGTCTTCTGTTTCATAGGCATCCTTGCCCCAGAGGTTGCCCGCGTCCTTTATCTCCGCCCTGTCATCGTCAACAACCACATAGACCGGTCTGTCCGACCGTCCGTGGACCACGATGGCGTCATAGCCGGCCTCCTTGATCTCAATTCCAAAGCTGGCTGTGGCTGCCGAGTCGGCATTCAGATGAAAGGAGGGGGATATGGCCCCTGCTGTCCACTTGGCCGCACCGGTCTGTTTTATGCCCTGCATCGGGCCCGGCGCAAAGGTCAGGCGGTTCGCCGGATCAAAGGTTGTGGTTCCACGCGGGGACTCGCGCCAAAGCATGTATGCTGTCATACCGGCCCCGCCCAGAAACTTTTCATAGACCTCATCAGGCAAGTCCTCGGGTCCACACGTGCCATTTGTCAGGTCCACCTTTAAAATCTTGTTCCAAACACTTTTCATAGCTTAAGCCCTCCCTTTTTAATTAACCTCATTAAAC
>JABMQV010000872.1 GCA_013203065.1 Desulfobacteraceae bacterium
CATGCGCAGCAAGGGGGTCCCCTTCCATCCAAAGGGCGTTGGCAATGGCTATGTGATCACGTTTGGAGATAAGAGAGTTTATGTAGCTGGTGACACCGAAAACACCCCGGAAATGAAAAAGCTAAGGAATATCGATATCGCGTTCTTACCAATGAACCTGCCCTACACCATGACACCGGAGATGGTCGCTGAGGCAGCAAAGGCGTTTAAGCCAAAGATCCTTTACCCCTATCACTATGGTGGGACAGATACATCGGAAATTGTAGAATTGCTGAAGGATGCGCGGGGGACCGAGGTGCGTATTCGGAAAATGAAGTAGGTTCTTCCTGTATTGGGGGAATCCACAG
The DNA here is from genome assembly GCA_013203065.1 of Desulfobacteraceae bacterium. The sequence continues at coordinate 348 of JABMQV010000872.1, forward strand.
TGTCGGTGCGCTTGGGTATAAGCAGGGTTTTGCGATCCTGAAAAAATCACGATAGAGGATTTGAAGGAGGGAGAAAACCATTATGACCAATGCCAACATCGTTTTTGACCACGTCCACGTCATCAGTGAGGACCCGGAATCCGCTGCGGCCTGGTATGCGGAGAAGCTGGGTGGCAAGATTATTAACAGCCAGGAAATTCTTGGCGCGCCTCAAGTTGTGGTTGCCTTTGGCAAGACCACCATCATCTTCCGCGGCCAGAGACCGGGTGAGCAACCGGTCACCAAAGAGGGCCTGCAATGGGGCACCGATCACTTTGGCCTCCATGTGCAGGGAGATTTCGATGGCTTTTGTGACGAACTCAGAGACAGGGGAGTCACGTTCACGCTTGACCCGGTGGACTTCACGCCGAGCATTCGCATCGCATTCATTGAGGCTCCCGACGGCGTTAGCGTAGAGCTTCTCCAAAGGAAAGGGTAGCTGCCTGGAACAATGCGACCCCGGACGCGGGTAAGGCCCTGATTTATCAAGCCATTATGGATTAGGACAAAACGCTTTATCAAATTCTTTGGCAAGTTATGCGGAACTGAAAAACCTTATGCTATGAAGAAGAAAAAGATATTTCTGTTCTTGTTGCTGTCAACTTTTCCGATTTTTTCGGGCGACTCTTTTGGAGCAGATATAGGAGGTGAAACCGGACCGCTTCACGTGGTGGACGGTGCCCTATGTCGCAATATTTCGGGACTTAAATGCATCGATCCCAGCATGCGGTTTTCTTCCAACGTGGGCAAACTGTACTGTTTTACGAGAATTGTCGGGGCAGCAAACCCCACATGGATAACCCATGTCTGGCATTTTGGCGCCAGGGAACGATTTCGGATCAACCTGGATGTTCAATCACCCAACTGGAGGACATACAGTGCCAAGACTATTGCCCCCACGGAGATTGGAGACTGGAATGTGGAGATTTTGGGCCCCCAGGGGGAATCGTTGGCAGTTTATGAGTTTAAGATTGACCGCGTACCGTCCGTCAGGGACACAGCCCTTTCTGTAACTTCACAACGATTTGACGATACAGTCCAGAGGGCGGAAAAGGCCTCTTCCGGAGAGTCTTTGGAGCGTCAACCAGTCGAGGTTCCCCTGGGGCGCGGCAGCGAGAAGAGATGATACCTAACAGTTAACAGCAAGCTTAACCCTGTCCATTATGTATACGCCACTACGGCAAAGATGGAGGGAGGGGTTGACAAATTGCACACAAATGAAGGGAGAATTGATATGAAAAGAAGCATTTTGGTCCTTACCTTGGCAGCCGTACTGGCACTCACCCTGGGCACTGCCGCCATGGCCGGACCGGCACTGGACACCATTCTGAAGAAGGGCGAACTCATCGTGGGTCTCACGGGTAACCAGCCGCCCCTGAACGCAAAAAACAAGGCCGGCAAAGTCATCGGTATGGATGTGGCGCTCGCTGAGCTGATCGCCATGAACATGGGGGTTAAGTTGAAACTCGTCACCATGCCGTTCGCCGAACTGCTCCCTGCGCTTCAGGCAAGGAAGGTGGATATGGTCATATCAGGCATGACCATGACTCCGGATCGCAACCTGAAGGTGGCTTTTGTGGGGCCCTATTATACCTCCGGAAAAGGGGTGATCACCAAGACCGCGCAGGTCGCCGCTCTTCAGGATGCCAAAGGACTCAACCAGCCGAAATTCAGAGTGGCCGCACTGAAAAATTCCACCAGTCAGGAAATGGTTGAGAAGGCCGCGCCAAAGGCCAAGTTGATCACGACCGGATCCTATGATGAAGCCCTTAAGATGCTATTAAACGACAAGGTTGACGTTATTGTCGCAGATTTCCCGTTTTGCGCGCTGGCGGCTTTTCGTTACAGTGACAAAGGGTTGACCGCAGGAGACGTGCGTCTCTCATTTGAACCGCTGGGAATCGCCATGGCCGAGGATACGCTGCTGATCAACTGGATGCGAAATTTCATGATCATGATCGAAGGCTCCGGTGCCCTCGATGAGCTCAGGAACTACTGGTTTAATGAAGATGTGTGGATGAAGGAACTCCCTAAGAATTGAAATAGGCGTAACACTTTAGCCGTTTGAAACCAGGGGAATGGGGGTTCCGTTTTTCCGGCGTAAAACTCGCCCGTAAGAGAGCGTAAAGCAATCACGTACCATGGGAG
>JABMQV010000873.1 GCA_013203065.1 Desulfobacteraceae bacterium
GAATGATGTAAATTCGTCTTCTATCCAATGGATTACATCTAGATTTCTCATTTCCCTCATGCTTTGTCAACTTGGCTTTCCCAATACTACAGTAACCGTCATGTGACCAAACAGCTTCAAAGCTGAAGTCAAGACCCAATCTGACAACACCACACATTTACATATGGAATCAGATATCTCAGGATCACTTGATTTACCCGAACTGATGATATCACAGTCTTTAACTTGCTGAAATCTTTGACTTCTGGCAAAATAAAGAGGATTGAAATGAGGCTAGAACTATTTCGCATACAAAACATATTGCATATTTTGCAAATTCCAGTATGATGCACGAAACCTTCAACCAAACAATCCAGTCTGATAGCCCAAAATCTTGACCTGTTAAGCTTGCACACTTGCTGAACTCTCATCCTTAAGATATTATCTCATTTTCCCTGTGCTCCTCCTTCGAAATGGCAAGCGCTTACAAATCCGTTACTCAACTTCCCTTTTCTTTTTGGAGAGGAACTCTTTAGACCATGCCCTATTATCAGATCAAACTTTGTGTTATAAGGGCACCACTGTGTGCGAGGCGTTACGGGGACTAAACCGGGAAACTCTTTACATCTGAAAGAGGCGACAAATGGCACTTCTAGATGCAGCTACGAAAGCCTTTAGGGCTCTCCCAAACATTGGCGTTACTCCGAGTATACGGCCCGAAGAAGCAAAGCATATCCAGTATTTAAACATCGGTTTTTATTTAATGGCCGTTATAAATCTTGCCTATTTTTTTCAAAGTATAACCGATGCAGAGACACCCCTAATTGTACCCTTGGCCCAGATTTCCATTTCTATCCTATGCGTTCTGGTTTTCATATTTAACAAACTAGGCCGATATACTACCGCCAGGGTTTACGGCTTCTTGCTCTTTTACGCTAACTGCCTGTTTATCTTCCCATTGAGCGGCAAGGAGGTCGTGGACCATTACATGATTTTTATTTCGATCGGCTATGCTTTTCTTGTTTTCCCAAGGAAAGAAAAGGGATTGATGACCACAATCATTACTTTGGGTGTCATCTGTTATATTGCTATCTTGGTTCTATATGAACATGTGGAGCCGCTTGTACAAGCAGATTCCACTGCTATGAAGTTAGCGAATCAAGTCCATTTTTATGTTATTATGCTCATATTTGTCATCCTCATGATTTCAGGAAGACATTTGACGGACGAAATGGAAGACAGGCTCATGGAAGAACGTGAAAAGCTGTCGGACATGGCCGCCGTTCTCAAGAAGATGTTCGGACGGTATCTTTCGACCGAGGTCATGAACTCGCTCATTGAGGACCCGTCGACTTTGGAATTAGGGGGGGAGAGACGAAATGTCACAATTATGATGACGGACCTGAGGGGTTTTACCGCACTTTCCGAGCGTCTTGAACCAGAACAGGTAGTCCAGATGCTTAATGCCTATTTTGAGGTCATGGTGGATGTGATCCTCAAATACAACGGCACCATTAATGAAATCATTGGAGATGCTTTGCTGATCATTTTTGGTGCACCGCAAGAGATGGCGAACCGGGCTCAACAAGCCATTGCCTGTGCCATAGAGATGCAGAATGCGATGGCAGAGGTAAACGAGCTGAACCGTGAACAGGGTCTGCCCGAGTTGGAGATGGGAATCGGACTCAACGAGACCGAGGTGATCGTCGGCAATATCGGTTCGACCAAGAGGAGTAAGTATGCTGTGGTAGGGAGCGGAGTAAACATGACCAGCCGGATCGAGTCATATACCGTGGGCGGACAGATCCTTATTTCTGAATCTGTTTCCAAGGAAGCCGGCGAGATTCTGCGTATTGACTCTCGGCGTGATGTCCTACCCAAAGGAGCAGAAACACCCCTAAAGATCTATGAGGTAGGTGGCATTTCCGGGCAATACAACCTTGCCTTGGATGGAAAAGAGCCGGATCTTGTTACCCTGTCGGGTAGAATACCATTGAAGTATACGGTGTTTGAAGGGAAAGACGTTGGAAAAAAAGGGCTTAATGGCTTTGTGGTCAGGTTATCGCGGAACTGTGCCGCCATTGAGCTGGGCGGGATGCTCGAGCCCATGACCAATCTCAAAATGAACTTAAGAGATGTGGATGGAAAGTTGTCTGTGAGGGATTTTTACGGGAAGGTAGTCCAGAGCTCAGCGGGAGACCGTTACAGCCACTTGGTACGATTTACATCTCTCTCGCCCGAGGTGGATGCCTATTTTCAGGCGCTCCGGCAATATGGGGCCAAGTGAAGGTCTCTATATTAACCATCTATTGGATTTTCCAGACAAAAAGTGACACTTAGGTCTGGCAGTGTTGCATAATCTTGGCGGATGTGAGACAGAACCTTAATGCAAGAAACATGAATCCAAGCATCACTGAACTCCAATTGGTAGAAACCATACTAAACCCACCTTGCGATAGGATGTGAACAAAGCGCAGACCAGCATTTCAAATAAACCACTTTTTTAGCATATGGATGTGACCAACTTGGCTTGTACGGTGTATAGGTTATGAATAGGAGCCAAACTGGGATTCCGGAGGTTCACGAGCCTTTGTTGAGAGAGTCGTATTTTAATCTATAGCCCCATGGTCCACCTTAATTGAGAGTGAAAACAATATTAGTCCGCAGCCTGGGAAGAAGACACGGAAATACGGAGACGAAAACACAATGAAAAGACGAGATTTTTTAAAAAGGATGGCGGTCGCTGGCGCGGCAGCTTCTGTGACCGGCGGGATGGGCATGATCCCCACCTTATTTGTACCCCGAACGGTCCACGCCGCTGAAAGAAACAAGCTGGTATTCATCAGTGATCTCCACATGAACGTGGATGGCACCTACTCATGGCTGGTCAAGCATGCCATCGATCTGGCCCGGTTCCTCAACAACGTCAACACCAGGGATGACGTGGCCGAACTAATCATTTTGGGGGACCTGCTGGACGATTGGGTTTCGCCAGTGGAATACACTCCCCAGACCTTTGCCGGCATCCTTGCCGCTAACTACAATAATGGAGTGGTGCCCGCCCTGCAGGAGGTCTGTCATAACCCGGACATTGCCGTCACCTATGTGGTGGGCAACCACGACATGCTCTCCTTCGAATCGCAAAATAAGGAGGTCATTGCCAACGCCTTTCCCGGCATGACCATCATCTCCGATTCACCCGGTTTGGGGGCCTATTATACTGAGGACAAGGTTATC
>JABMQV010000874.1 GCA_013203065.1 Desulfobacteraceae bacterium
ACGACCATCTGTTTTAACGCCGGGTTTGAAACAATTGCCGATTCCAGGACTTGCATGACAGCGGGGATCGGGTATTTGGAACGCCTTTAATGGAACATCCAGATCTACTTGGGGATGATCACCATACTCATCCTGTTTCTGGCCTCTTGGGTGGGTCCCTGCTCCACCGTTCCCTCCTCCGCAACTGCCACGGCTACCCTCTCGAGGAGTTCCACTCCGGCCCCTTTATAGGCCATCTCACGGCCCCTGAAAAAGATCGTCACTTTGACCCTTGACTTCTGCTCCAGGAATTTCTTCATATTCCTGATCTTGAAACCCAGATCGTGATCCTCGGTGCGGGGTCTGAGCTTGATCTCCTTTAGCTGCCCCCCCCGGGTCTTTTTACGCGTCTCCTGAACTCTCTTGTTTGCCTGGTACTTAAATTTGCCATAGTCCATGACCCGGCATACAGGGGGATCCGAGTTGGGTGCAACCTCCACCAGATCAAGACCCTCGTCCCTTGCCACGTTCAGGGCCTCCCTAACAGGGACAATGCCAAGCTGTTCGCCTTCGGCCGAAATCAGTCTAACCTCCCTGGAACGAATCCGCTCGTTCACCCTGACATCATCAGATTTCTTTCCTATGGTCGTTACCTCCTTTGTTTACATTCCTCTGAAATCCGCTCGATAAACTCTTTTGGACTCATAAGCGGAAGATTTTGGCCGTTTCTGAGCCTTGGGGTTAATCCCTCCCTATCACATTCTTTGTCTCCCACTATCAACATGTAAGGGATCTTCTGCAACTGAGCCTCTCTCACCTTGAGGCCCAATTTCTCATTTCGAAAGTCCGCCTTAACCCTAATGTCCGCGTCTTCAAGGGCCCTGAGCAACCCTTCCCCATGGGGGATACTCCTGTCCGTCACAGTGAGGATCACGGCCTGCACCGGGGCAAGCCATGTGGGAAAGGCGCCAGCGTAGTGTTCGATCAGTATCCCAATAAACCTCTCAATTGCGCCCAGGATCACCCTGTGGATCATGACAGGTCTATGTTTTTGCCCATCCATGCCAATGTAAACCAGATCGAATCTTTCAGGAAGCGTAAAATCGCACTGGATGGTCGCGCATTGCCATTTTCTGCCCAAAGCATCCTTTAATTTTACATCGATCTTCGGTCCATAAAAGGCCCCGTCCCCCTCATTGATATCGTATTGGAGATGAGAATCCTCCATTGCAGCTTTGAGGGCCTTTATGGCAAGATCCCAATCCTCATCCGTCCCTATGGATTTTTCCGGGCGAGTGCTCACCTCCAGTTCGTAGTCGAACTCGAAAATATCCATCACGTCCCTTACAAAATCAAGAACACCTTTTATTTCATTATTCAGTTGTTCGGGGGTGCAGATGATATGGGCATCATCCTGCGTAAACTCCCTCACTCGCAACAGGCCATGCAGGACCCCGGAGCGTTCGTGGCGATGGACCGTCCCCAATTCAAAATAGCGTTTGGGTAAATCCCTGTAACTCCTTATCCTGGAGCCGTAAATGAGCATGTGCGCCAGGCAGTTCATTGGCTTGATCCCGTAAGACTGCTCATCTATATCCGTAAAGTACATGTGCTCCCGATAATTTTCAAAGTGGCCCGATTTGTTCCAAAGCTCCGTCTTGAGAAGGCTCGGACCTCTTACCAGTTCGTATCCCCTTTTCAGATGTTCGCGTATTTCAAATTCTTCGATGATATGACGCAGCATGGCGCCCTTGGGATGCCAGACTATCATGCCGGCACCGATCTCATCATAGGTACTGAAAAGACCAAGCTGGGGTCCAAGCCTGGCGTGGTTTCTCTTCTGGGCCTCTTCAATCCTTCTGATATACTGTCGCAGCTCTTTTCTATTCTCAAAGGCCACGCCGTAGATCCGGCTGAGCATGGGTCGATTTTCATCGCCCCGCCAATAGGCGCCGGCCACCTTTGTCAGGGCAAAGGCATTGATCCTGCCGGTGGAGGGGATATGGGGACCGCGGCAGAGGTCGGTGAAGCTGCCCTGAGTATAAAGTTTTACGTTTTCGGCCCCCAGATCATTGATCAGCTCCACCTTATAGTCTTCTCCCAGCCCCTTGAAGAAATCACCGGCCTCCTGACTTGTCACCTCTCGCCCGGTAAAAGGAAGATTCGCCTTTATGATCTCCATCATTTTTTCTTCAATCCTGGAGAGGTCCTCTTCCCTAAATGGCCGTTCGTAATCAAAGTCGTAATAAAACCCGTCTTCGATGGCCGGGCCAATGGTAACCTTCACGCCGGGGAATAGTTCCCGTACTGCCATAGCCATCACGTGAGAGGTACTGTGCCGGAGTATTTCGAGTCCTTCCTTCGAATTCAGGTACACCGGCTCCAGTTCCACCTGGGAGTCTATCTGGGTCGAAAGGTCAGCCAATTCCCCGTCGATCTTTACCGACACCACCCGATCCAGACCCCGGACTCCCAGCTGTTCCAATGCCTCATAGGCAGACATGGGCCCCACTTGAATCTCCGGGTCTTCCTTGGCCTTCAAATGAACGGTAACTGGCTTCATAAACCTAACCTTGATAAACAGGAAAAGTTCCAGGCGATTAAAGTTTAGGAATTCCGTTTAATGACTATAAAACAAATTACGTAAAACGAATCCTTACTTTTAGACACTTCAATTTACTTTAGACACTTTACACTTCCACCAACGGCCTATCCACAAAACTAAATAAGGCATCCGAAGCGGTAAACCTAATTCCTCAGATGCCTCATGTAATATCTATCTTAGCAATACAATTTAGGACGAGTCTGATAATTGTCAAAATTCTTAAGGAAAGAGG
>JABMQV010000875.1 GCA_013203065.1 Desulfobacteraceae bacterium
CCCCCTACCCATTTCCTGAGAGAATGGCCCAGGAGTTCATGTCGCGATGCCGAAAGGTCCTCGTAATTGAGGAAACAGATACGGTGATTGAATATTTTCTAAGGGATAGGGAAAAAGTGCTGGGCCGTCTTTCAGGGCATGTCCCGACAGAGGGTGAACTGGCCCCAGAGATAGTATATGATCTGGTTGACAAGGTCTTGAAAGAACTTGATTTGGCGCCTTTCCAAGAGAACGGGGACAGGGAAGCTATCGAGCTGGTTAAGGGCCTTGAATTGCCGGTACGCAAGCCCACCCTTTGTCCTGGTTGTCCGCACAGAGCCGCCTTTTTCGCCATCAGAAAGGCAAGTCCAAAGGCCATATTCACTTCTGATATCGGGTGCTACACCCTGGGTCTGAATCTTGGGGCCGTGGACACCTGTCTGGATATGGGGGCCGCCATAACCATGGCGTCGGGGTTTTACCACGCATTTGGTCAGGATGGTGTCCGGAAGCCCATCGTTGCCACTATCGGGGATTCCACTTTTTTTCATTCGGGGACGGCCGGTCTTTTGAGCGCCGTGTATAATGATGCGCGGTTTATCTTGGTGATTTTGGATAACCATATCACGGCGATGACGGGAATGCAGCCAACCCCGGCCCTGGGCATTCGGGCAGACGGAAGCAAGGGCAAGACCATTTCCCTTGAAAGGGTGGTGGCAGGGTGCGGTGTGGATTTTGTGGAGGTGGTGGACCCTTATGATGTAACAAAAATGACCGATTTAATCAAAAAGGCTACCAAATACGTGGAAGACCCGGACGGGGGTATTGCTGTGATTATCGCGAGACACCTCTGCATTATCGCCTATGGGGATGAGGCCATTTCAAATAAACAGAAGGTCACAATAACAGAATCGTGCGTTGAGTGCAATTTCTGCATCGACAGATTCGAATGCCCTGCCCTATATAAGGATGAGGAACTGGGCCGCACCAACATAAACAGGCTCCTTTGCGCTGATTGCGGCGTATGTCTGAATGTATGCCCCAAGGGGGCTATCGTGGAGGATGACCCGGCGCGCGGGTGAAAAGTACAAGGGAAGAGGCAACCTATGAAGAACGTCAATCTTGTTTTGAGCGGGCTGGGCGGACAGGGGATACTCTTTCTGACCAAAGTGGTTGCCCAGGCAGCGCTTGATAAGGGACATCATGTCATGGGTGCTGAGACCCATGGGATGGCCCAGAGGGGCGGGTCCGTGGTCTCACACCTCAGGCTCGGGGATGTTGAAAGCAGTCTTGTGAGGCAGGGGACAGCACATTTTCTGTTGGCCTTGGAAAAAAACGAGGCGTATCGTAATATCCCCTTTCTGGCAAAGGGCGGGAAGATATATGCCAATGCCCCACAGACCTTTTTTCCCAGGGAAGAGGCAAAGCCCTATCTGGAGAGGAATGGAATCCTGTGCCGATCTGTCGAGGCAGGGGAGATGGCCATGGAACTGGGGGCCCCCATGTCTTCCAACCTGTTTCTGCTCGGATATTTTTCGGCCTTTGAAGAGGATCTCCTAACCCAGGATGAGTTGAGGGCCACGATAAAAAAGATCAGTCCCGAAAGATTTAAGGGTCTCAATACAAGAGTATTTGACGCCGGGCTCAAAAAGGGGATGGTAGGGAGATAGTCAACATTTCCGGAAATGAGAGGTGTTTCTGGCAAAGGAACCGTGAGAGGCGATGAACCAGCTTGGAAAAGGAGTCGCAGGTGTTCTGTTGGCTGCTGGTTCTTCAACCCGGATGCAAAGACCAAAACAGTTGCTGCCGGTTGGGGAAGAGACACTTCTTGGCCGAAGCTTGAGAGAGGCCCTCAATTCCGATCTGGACATCGTTGTATTGGTCCTGGGGTACAAGGCCAGAGAAATAAAGAGACAGTTAGGACCATTGCTGAACCATCCGAAAGTCAAGGCCACAGAAAACAGGAATTACAAGAACGGGTTAGGCTCTTCTATTATTAAAGGGCTTTCGGAGATTGAAGGAAGTCATGATCATGTCATGATCCTTCTGGCCGACATGCCCCACATGGATTCCAATCTTATCAATCTCCTGCTTCAGAAATACCTGGATTCCCACCTCCCAATCGGCGCAATCAAGGTCAAGAACAAGAGATCTCACCCGGTTGTGTTCAGCCGGGAGCTTTACCCGGAACTGCGTGGGTTGAGGGGGGATGTGGGCGCCAGGGCCCTCTTCGAGAAATATGACCATAAGGTCTGTCTGGTGGAACCCGAAAGCGCCTATGACGACAGAGATATCGATACGCCGGATGATTATGCTCAACTGCAAAGGTCACTTAAAAATAAGTAAGCGTTCACAGGTTCAGGCCTGCCCGCCATCGCTCTCGCTCAGGC
>JABMQV010000876.1 GCA_013203065.1 Desulfobacteraceae bacterium
AATCTCCCTCGTGCTTAGGACTTCAGGCAGTCTATTTGTCTGTTTTGGCGTTTCCAGAAGCCTCGTCGGGTTCTCATGGATTTTGCCCTCGGATGCAAGAAAGCGGAAGAACATCCTTATGGCCGAGATGTTCCTTGTGACGCTCCTTGCCGAGAGCCCTCTGCCTAATGTTCCGGTGTATTCAGAGATCTGTTTTCGCCTCACAACAAGAGGGGTGAGTCCTTTGGTTTCCAGAAACTGAAAGAATTTGATCAGGTCCCGGCTATAGGCTTGAACCGTGTTATCCGCAAGCCCCCGTTCAACCCTGAGATAGTTGATGAATTGGTCTGCCATCTCGTACATTGGGTTGGCCATCAGTCAAAGTCATAGAAAAAAGAATTTTTGGTAAGGATCCTTGCACCGCTATCCTCTATTGCCACCATTTCCTCAAGCCTGACCCCCCCCTTGCCAGGCACATAAATCCCAGGTTCCACCGTGACGACCATTCCTTTCTTGAGTCGTTTCGGTTTTCGGGGACCGAGCCTGGGCCTTTCATGGGTTGCCAGGCCCACACCATGCCCGAGACCGTGCCCGAAGAAGTCTCCAAATCCTTCATCCCTGATGATCTGCCTGGCCACCGAATCGGGGTGGGTACTATCCTCACCCGGTAGCACCTCTTTCAAGGCGGCAAGCTGGGCCTGTCGAACGGTCCGGTATATTTTCTTCAGCTCCGGTCCCGGACTGTCCAGAAAGACGGTTCTGGTGATGTCGGAGCAATAGCCCTCTAATTTGAGACCCACATCAAATATGATGGGTTCTTTGGTCCTGATTTTTCGATCCGTTGGCTCCGCGTGTGGCAAGGCACTGTTGGGGCCCGATGCCACTATTGGCGGAAATGCCAGTCCATCCGCCCCCGCTTCTCGAGCAAGGCCCTCAAATTGCCACGCAAGATCCCTTTCCGTGAACCCAGGTTTGAGCTTTCCCATGATCTCTTCAAGGACAACAGAAACCAGATCCGCGGAAGCCTCCAAAGCGTCGATTTCCCCGTCATCTTTCACCTCTCTCATCTTTTCCACCGCCCCATTCAGAGGTACAAGGCTTACGGGTGGTGAAAGTGCCTCAAGTCTATGGGTCAACCGCCGGTGGAGTTCCCATGTCAAATAATCTGCTTCAAAGCCCAGCTTTTTCAATCCGAGTTTCTGAAGCAGGAGAGGAAACTCCTCCAAAAGGTCTTGTTTCAAGGTCTGGACGTCAAAACCAGGAGCTTCATTCCGGGCCTCCAGTGTGTATCTTGAGTCAGTGATCAGGAGGCTATGGTCTTGGTTTATGAGCAGGGAGCCGGATGATTCGGTGAACTGGGTATCCCCTGCCTTGAATCCCGAGAGATATCGCCTGTTTTCAGGCTGAATGATCCATGCAGCACCTGATTTCCCAGGCAATAAATCAGCGAGACTGCGTCTCAAGACAGACAGCCGTTTATGCAAGACCGCACTTTCCATATCTTTCCCCAATGACAAGGATCAAAACTCGTAGGCGTTCACGGGCTCGAAGATTACCACTATCTTAACAGAGTAATGGTCAGATTGCAATTTGGGGGGATTCTTCACTTTGCCCCGGCCCTTTTCTGTCCCTTGTGAAGAAATAGAGGAGTGAAGCGCTGCATAAGCAGGCAGCGCATAGGAGAAATGCGGTATTGAACGCCTCGGGTCCACGGGAGGCATTGGGATAGAGAGACTGCATGAGGGTCCCCAATCCTTGGAGAAACACGGCGGCACCAATCATCGTGAAGAAATTGACAGCTGTCATAGCCGTACCGGCCATTTCCAGGGGCATTAACTCCTTGATGTCCGGGTACATAAGCAGGCTTGTTGCCCTGAAGAGCCCAAAGCTGAAAAAAATAGATACCAGGAGAGTAAATCCGGTTCCAGGAGGAATAACCGCCAGTAGCAAAAAAATCAGGCAAATCAAAAAAAGACCACAGGAGATAATCGCCTTGGGGGTCTTGAAGAGCCTGTCTGAGAGGGCCCCCCAAACCGGTCCTCCAAGGATCATCCCGACATTCATGAGGAGGAGGAGGTTTCCCGCCTCAAGGGCCGAAAGTCCCTGCACCTCCATAAGATATGGCCCGGCCCAAAGGACCTGAAAGGAGGCAAATACGCCATATCCCACAAGGGTCCCCCACGAGATGATCCAGTAACTCCTGGCCTTTAACAGGAATTTGAGGTCCTTCAGGGTGTCGCTCAATCCCGGAGCGGCCTCACTGGTGGATGAGACCATAGACCCGCGTCCGGGCCGATCCCGCACAATGGCATACAGCCCGACCGTAGCAAGGAGATTTATGCCCGCTATGAGGCAGTAAGCCGTTCGCCATCCCATCCCCTGAACCAGGAGGACAAAAGGGGTCGCGGCTGCCATGCTTCCTACAGTCCCGATAGAAAAGACGATTCCGGCGAGGGTGGCAAAGCTTAAAGGGCCAAACCACACTGTCAGCAGTTTCAAGGTCCCCATGAGATTGCAGGCCATGCCGACCCCGAGGAGAAGGCGGCCAATTACCCCTATGAAAAGTGAATCGGCCCAGGAAAAGATAAGGGCACCTGCTATGCCCACAAGGGAAAGACCGGTCATCATCCGCCTTGGCCCCATTCTATCCAAAAATATACTGATAGGTATCTGCGTGATGGCAAAGGCATAAAAAAAGGCAGCCGAGATCAGGCCCAGACCTTCCGTGTCAAGATGGAGATCTCGTATCAGTTCCGGCGCAATAACGGCATTTGATGCGCGGTAGAACTGAGATATAAAGAAATTGGATGAGGTGATGACAATAATTGCCCGACGACGATATATGGTAGCTTTCAGCATCCAAGGTCCTTTCTCGCCTGGGTATCCGGAGGTGGCAGACGCGGTGGAAAGGCACAGAATGTTTCCGGACTGCAGGCCCTGCGAGATGGGGGAGATATATATTTTAAGCGGGGGCGATAGGTCAAGCCAAAAGCGGTCTGGCAACGGCACCGGGTGTCAGCGAACCTCATTCATCGTTGCCTCGGGAGACCTGACCGATTCAACAGATGGGAACATCCTTGAGATACCAGACGGACCATGTCCTCCCTCAGCGCGTAGACTGGGCCCGGATTCTTTACTGTATTATCGAGGAGAATTGTGGTAATTCTTTGTGCCGGTATCAGGTGGCATAGCAAAAGTGAACTGCAAACTTGTGAAAAGGAGGGGTTTTCAATGTTTATCTCTTTAATCCAGAAACGAAGGAGCATCAGAAGATTTTTGAGCAAGCAGGTGGAACAGGAAAAGATCGATATCCTTATGGAGGCAGCGCTTCGGGCACCCGCTTCAATGGGATCGAATCCATGGGAATTTATCGTTGTCAGAGATAAGGCAACATTAGACCGGCTTTCAAGTGCCAAGCCCCACGGGGCAGGGTTCCTGAAAAATGCTGCACTGGGGATCGTTGTGTGTGCGGATCCAGGCAAGAGTAGCGTATGGGTAGAAGATGCATCCATTGCCTCAATATTTATCCTCCTGGCAGCAGAATCCATCGGGCTTGGGGGATGTTGGGTACAGATCAGAGATAGGATGTACGATGACACCAGGAGTTCAGAGGCATATATCTCGGAACTCCTCGACATCCCGTCGGGCATCAAGGTGGATGCGATCATGGGAGTAGGTTATCCTGATGAGACAAAGGCCCCCCATGGCAAAGAGGAACTGCAGTACGATAAGGTACATTATGATACGTACGGAAAAGAGGCATAGAGCTATAGGATTG
>JABMQV010000877.1 GCA_013203065.1 Desulfobacteraceae bacterium
AATTCGGGACTCGATTGTTCAAAATTCGATTGTTGAAGAAAGATGTTAGATATTATCAATATGTTTAAAGATATATGAGGATTATATATGGCGAATATCCTGTCCACTTGCTCGTCGAAAATGTAAGAATGAACTCTGGGAACGATACACCTGATCCATGACTGGCACGCGCCAATCAGAAATTGAATACGATGTCTGTCTCCTGTTGGAAGGGACCTACCCCTTTGTTTCAGGGGGCGTGTCCACCTGGGTCCATAACCTGATCCGTGCGCTCCCCGAAATTCAATTCACCGGGGTCTGTATTCTGCCTACCTCAAAAGAGGAATGGGAGAAAAAATATGAGATTCCAGACAATTTCAGCGGCCTGGAAGTGGTCTATATCCACGACTACGAATTGGGGCAGAAAGGAAGGTTGGGGGGCAAGAGACGTCGCCAGCAGATCCAGCTCCTGCGCGGATTTCACAGGAGGGCGTTTGAAAATGACTATACCCTCTTTGAAAAGATTCTTCCCTTCTTCAAGGACCGAAAAAAAGAGGGTCTGACGGTCCATGACATGATTTACGGCAAAGAGGCCTGGGACCTCCTGATGGAGTTCTACAACCCGGAGGAAAATCAGGAATCGTTTATTGATTATTTCTGGACATTCCGATTTACGCATCTTCCCATTTTCAAGGTCCTTGACACTGAAATCCCAAGGGCAAAGGTGTACCATACCATATCCACCGGGTATGCGGGTATTCTGGGGGCCACAGCCAAGGAAATTTACGAACGGCCGCTTCTTCTGACAGAGCACGGCATTTATACCAAGGAGAGAAAGATAGAAATCGCTCAAGCCGAGTGGATTTACGTGGCAGGCGGGGAAAAGGTGAGGGTTCAGAAAGAGCTGGGTGCCTTTCAAAACCTATGGATTCGCCTCTTTGAATCCCTGGGGAGGATAACCTATCAGGAGGCGGACAGGATATTCACACTTTATGAAGGGAACCGACAGTTGGAAATAGCCGAAGGGGCCGACCTTGAGAAGATCTCTGTGATTCCCAACGGGATCGATATCGCACGGTTTGGCAGCCTCAAACCTGTCGATCTGAAAGCGTGCAAGGAAGAAGGCGAACCACTCAAGGTTGGTTTTGTGGGGCGGGTCGTGCCCATAAAGGACGTGAAGACTTTCATCCGCGCCTGCAAGATCGTCTCCCTTCGACTGCCCAATGTAAAGTTCTATATCATGGGACCCACGGATGAAGACCCGGATTATCACGGGGAGTGTCTTGAGTTGGTCCAGATCCTGCGACTGGAGGAGCAGGTGGAGTTCACCGGAAAGATCAATGTAATGGAATACTATCCCATCCTGGACCTCCTTGTCCTTACCAGTGTCAGTGAGGCGCAGCCGTTGGTTATTTTGGAGGGCAATTGCGCGGGCATACCGGTGGTTGCCTCAGATGTTGGGGCCTGTCGAGAGCTATTGGATGGGCGTACCAGTGAGGACAAGGCCCTTGGCCCTTCCGGCATCGTCACAGGGGTCGCAGACCCGCTTGGCACTGCTCAGGGAATCATTGACATACTCTCAGACGATGAGTTGAGACAGAGGATGTCTCTGGCCGGCCGAAAACGCGTGGAAACCTTTTATCGGGAAAGCGACCTGAATAGAGAGTACCTGGGCATCTACAAAGAATTTATGAACAATTGAGAAATCACCTTTTTTGCTCGTGAGAAAAAAATGGCGGGAATCGGATTCGAGCTAAAAAAAATCCTTCGAAAACAGACCTTCTTGAGCGAATTCACGGCCTATCTGTATGCCGCGATGATTTCATCCGGACCCTGGCTCATGTCCATTATCTGTCTGGCCGTGTTGGGGATGTATCGAGGGTCGGGTCTGGTTGGCGTCAGAGAACATGAAATCTTTCGGGCAACCGTCATTTACACTTACGCCTTCTCTCTAATCTTTGTGGGTTTGGTTCAATTGGTGGTGACCCGCTATCTGGCAGACAAATTCTACGAGAAGGAAACCCGGATGACCCTCGCCACATTTTTGACCTGCACGATCCTCTTGTGCGTGTTTGGAACCGTTTTTTCAGTCCTCTTTTATGGGTATTTTGAAATATCCCTTGTGCATAAGTGCGTTGCAGTGATCCTGTTCCTTGTGGTGGATATGATCTGGCTCTCCATGATATTTCTCTCGGCAGTCAAGGACTATAACAGTATTGTCTATGGTTTTGCAGGGGGCTCTATTGTAAGCATTCTTGCTGCTATGCAACTGGGCAAGTTGATGGGAGGCGAAGGGTATGTGGTGGGATATACGCTGGGACAGGCCCTTATCTTTTTCTGGCTCCTCGGGCGGTTATTAAAGGAGTTCCCTGCC
>JABMQV010000878.1 GCA_013203065.1 Desulfobacteraceae bacterium
ACCCTGAACGTTGAACCCTGAACCTGTGAACCGTTACAATGAAAGATGAAGGAACTACTTGAAAATATCTCTCGTACCGGCCTGGCGCCTCCCAGGATTCTGACCCTTATGATCACCAGCGGCTGCAATCTCAGATGCCGTCACTGCTGGCCTGAGAGCCATTCCTTTGAAACTGCCCGTCCCGTTCCCGTGGATACCCTCGGGAAGTTAATAAATGGGTTTGTTCAGCTGGGGGTAGAAGAGGTATGTCTTACCGGGGGTGAACCCCTTACCCATCCCGACTGGTTCGAGATCGTTCGATTTTCCGCCATCCAGGCCGGATTAAAACACGTCCGGCTCCAGACAAATGCCACCTTGCTCAGCGAGGTGGGGACAGGGGCGCTTGGTTCAATGGATTTCGAGGGCCTGATAATACAGGTAAGCCTTGAAGGTGCCACAGCGCAGACCCATGACCAGGTGAGGGGAAGAGGGAGTTTTGTGCGTGCATTTCGAGGACTGAACCTCCTGGCCGAAGCTGGGTTGGCAAGACAGACCGAGGTGGCATTCACAGAAACGCAGCACAATTTTGGAGAGCTTCCCCGGCTGCTTACACTCCTCGACGAGTTGGGGATCGGCCGTCTTGTGAGCGGGACACTGGTTCAGGCGGGACGGGCTGCACGCGCCGACGCGCTTTCGCTCCCCACCCCTTCACAGTATAGGGAACTGTTGGCCCGTTACCATCACGATGCGGCGTTCAGGGAAACATACAATAAAATCGGGAACATCGCTGCCATTGAATGGTTCAAAGGAAGGACAACCCCTTCCACCCGGAACTGTATCTGCATTGAAACGCCCTATATAACCGCTGAAGGAAAACTGTATCCTTGCATCATGCTGCCGGTAGACAAATTCGCAGTCCCGGACGTTCACCACCGTCCTTTAGAGGAGGCCCTTTTGGAAGCTCTCCCCTTATGGGCTCAACTCCCCGAGTTGAACCGCCGGCGCTCTCTGGAACTCGAGACCTGCAGGGAATGCCCGGGCAGGCTCCACTGCGCCGGAGGCTGCATGGGCCGGGCCTATGCTGCTGCGGGTGATCCCATGACGGTGGAGGATCGGTGTGCCTTAAGACGGGCGGTATATTCATGGGAAGCTCCGTAATATACCGCCTTGTAACAACCCCCCATTCCCTGAATGAGATCCTATGAGTCATTCTGTGCTCAAACTGGCTACCAGGCTCCTGAGAAACGGCCTTTGTTTTCACTATCTTAAATGGAGCGGTAAACCAGCAATGCCCCAGGCCCTGAGTCTCGAAGTTACCCACGATTGTATTGCAAAATGCACCATGTGTAACATTTGGAGGATCCCCCCGGAAGTGCCAAATCTTTCTGTGAAGGAATGGGTTGACCTCCTTTCATCAGATCTCCTTTCCGACCTGAGGGAACTGGATATCACGGGGGGCGAGCCTTTCGTGAGGAGCGATCTTTCCGATCTTTTTGAGGGCATTAGTGAGTTAAAACAGAACAACCTGAAGGCCCTTCGATCCATCGCCATTACCACCAATGGGTTATTGACGAAACGCGTACTTGACTTCGTACAAGGAATTCTCCCGAGACTTCAGGGTAGGAATTTGGAACTGATCATGGTTTGCGCCATGGATGGGGTGGGAGATGTCCATGACACCATAAGAAACCACCGAAATGCCTGGGTAAAGGTAAACCGAACGATCAAGGGTCTCGTAAAACTCAGGGAGTTGTTCTCCAACCTCGTCATCGGCCTAAAAACAACTATTTTACCGATAAACATTCGAGAACTGAACAGGATTATCCAATATGCAGAGTCGAGAAACCTCTTTACCATCATTTCGCCCTGCATCGTTGGGGAGGGGCGTTATCTAAATCAAGACAGAGCGGATGATCTGGCCTTCAGTCAGGAGGATGTGGGGGATATGATTAATTTTTATCAGAGAAATCTATTTCGTTGGAGTTATCACGCTGATACGTTGGTTCAATTCTTTAAGACGGGTAAAATGAAAAAAGTCTGCTCATGTGGTTTTAACTATTTTTTTGTTCGAAGTAATGGTCAAATGCTCCTTTGTCCACTTATTGGCAGGAGTGTTGGTAACATCCGAGAAACGTCAATGAAGGAACTTTTCTTCTCAGAAGAGGCCGGGAAATTTCGTCGGAAGGTCGGTCGCTACCCTGAATGCCAAAGATGCACGGAACCGGGGATTGAACGCTATGCACTCCCCATTGAAGGGTTTAGCTATCTCTCGCTTCTTTCAAAGATTGGGAAAAGGGACTTTCTTCAATTGCATGAACATATGGGATTGGATAAATATTTTGAATAACTGTTTGCGCCGTGAGATTTGTGAACGCTTACCATTTTGA
>JABMQV010000126.1 GCA_013203065.1 Desulfobacteraceae bacterium
CCCCAGTACCATCTTCCGGAGCTACGGGGCAAGCGCCGACATTGGCCAAAAGGGGGCGTTTTTCAAGGGTCTCGACAGATGTTGCGTGATGGCCTTAGAGCGCCTTACTGCTTTTCGAGAACAAGCACTTCCATCTTACCCTCGAGTGCCTTCTTGAAATTGAGGGCATCTTGCTCATCGCCCACAATGGCCCCGTAATGCATGGGGATGGCCAGCTTCGGATTTATGGCCTGGGCCGCCTGGGCCGCCTGCTCCGAGGTCATGACATATGTGCCAGATACCGGAATAAGGGCAATGTCCACCTCAAGGTCCTTCATCTCCGGAATAAAATCGGCATCGCCCGTGTGGTAGACCTTGACCCCATCTATTTCAACGACAAAACCCAGCCAATTATTTCCCTTGGGATGAAAATCCTTATCGGTGTTATAGGAAGGAACCGCTTGAATCTTGACATCATCAATGGTGAGGGATTCCCCTGGCTTCATGACCCGCACATCGCCCGATAGCTTTTTGGCAGAATCTTTCTCCGTCACGATAACCGTTTTTTCGCCCTGGATCTTTGCCACATCTTCTGGTGAACAGTGATCAAAGTGATCATGTGACACCAAGATCAGATCGGCTTCCGGTCCCCCATCAATTTGAAAGGGGTCAAAATAGATAGTCTTCCCCGTATCAATTCGAAACCCGTCATGACCCAACCAAACTATTTTTTTAGCCAAATTTTCAGTCATTTATGCCACCTCCTAAGCGATTTTTGATTCTGACTCACTTGCCTTCTCAACAAATTCCGGAGAAATAATGGGGCTCTTGGAGTGGAGTTCAGGTGTTTCTTGAAGGGGCTCTCTCAAAGTGAATTTACTTCTTACTTCCGCAACAGTCAGCCCATGAGATCCAGGAGCCTATCCAACTCGTCATCTGAGTAGTAATAGACCACAATCCTGCCCTGCTTGCCCCTTCTCGTGACTTCCACCTTGGTGCCCAGCGACCTTTTCAGTCTGTCTGCCAAAGACTGAAAATAATAATCCTCATCATCACCTTTTCTCTTGGCAGGCCTTGGCGCCTTCCGCTTTCTGGCCAACGCCTCCGCCTGACGCACCGACAGCTCCTTTTCGACAATCGTTTCCCTCAGAGCCCTCTGTTCTTTCTCTGTGTTAAGGCCCGCCAGCACCCGGGCGTGCCCCATGCTAAGACGACCGTCTATCACGTCTTGCTGGATGGACCTGGGCAGCTTTAGCAGTCTCAGCAGGTTTGCGATGGAAGACCTGTCCCTGCCCAAGTTCTTTGCCAAGGATTCCTGGGTAGCCCCGGTCTCTTCCAGCAGTCTGCCATAGGCCATTGCCTCTTCAATGGGATTGAGGTCCTTCCTGTGGATATTTTCAATAAGTGCCAGCTCCAATTGCTCAGTGGGGGTTATTTCCCGCACAACCACCGGCACTCTTCTGAGGCCTGCTTTTTGTGCCGCGCGCCAACGTCTCTCTCCCGCTATCAGTTGATACCCCTCCTCCGTCTTGCTCACCAACAAGGGCGTGATAATCCCTTTTTCCCTGACAGTCGCAGCCATATTCTCAAGTTCAGATTCCAGGAAATCCTGCCGTGGCTGGTAAGGATTGGGAGTTATCGCCTCCACCGGGCACTGAAAAAACTGATCGCCAGCCTCATCCAATCTATCGGCATCGGGAATCAGGGCCGAGAGTCCCTTTCCCAGGGCCTTTCTCTTTTTCATGCTCTGCTATTTCCTTCCAATCAATTCATTTGCCAGGGCCAGATAGCTCTGCGCCCCTGTCGAGCTTATGTCATAAAGAAGGGCTGGTTTCCCATGGCTCGGGGCCTCGCTCAGGCGAACATTTCGCGGGATGACCGTACCAAAAACATTTCCCTTAAAGTGTTGCCGTATCTCATCGGCCACCTGTTCCGAGAGATTGTTTCTTTTATCATACATTGTGAGGAGGATGCCACCGAGCTTGAGCGTGGGATTCAATCCCCTTCTCACGGCCCTAATGGTATTTAGCAGGTGTGATAGCCCCTCCATGGCATAATATTCGCACTGTAGGGGGACAAGTACTGAGTCGGCCGCAGTCAATGCGTTGAGAGTCAGGAATCCCAAAGAGGGGGGGCAGTCAAGAAAGATGTAATCATAACGCTGTCTCAGGGCGGGCAAGGCCTTCTTGAGCAGGAATTCCTTCTCGTCCATGGATACTATCTCTACTTCAGCCCCTACCAGGTCCCTGGTGGCCCCAATCAGGTGCAGCCCGGAGGATGCCGTCTCATTGATCACCTCTTCTGCATCCGCCAACCCCATCATCCATTCATAAAGCCCTTTCTCCAACTCGGACCTGTCCATCCCCAAACCGGTAGTGGCATTACCCTGGGGATCGCAATCAATCAGGAGACAGGTCTTTTCTGCCGCAGCAAGCGATGCGGAGAGATTCACAGCGGTGGTGGTCTTCCCTACCCCCCCCTTCTGATTCGCAATGGAGATGACTTGACCCATAATTCTATCCGCCCAAGTGGCTCAAGGCACTAAAGTTGGTATCAGGTTTGTCGCTTCCTCTGTCTTTGTGCACACAGGGTTGATAGCATAGTCGCTCCCTCTTGAAAAGCCAAAACATTGTTTCACGTGAAACATAGGGCTGCCATCCTCCCTCGCAAGGCACCCTATCCTACCTCCCCTTTAATAGCGAAAGCTTGATGCCTTTCCAATAAGTCATGAATCTGATGCCACAGTAATCCCTGCGAAACAGATGCAATGCACGCGACAATGGGTTGTTAGGTTTTGAGCAAGGTTAATAATAGGGTAAAGGACTATGCTTCAGACTCATGTAACAATGAGAAATGGTTTTCTACCCGCACGGTAGATGCCGAAGTGCTTTCTATCAAAGGTTGCAATGTCATATATGCCAAGGTCTTCAGCAATGGACACCAGGGTTGCGTCTGCGAAGTCCATGGGAAGATCTTTGTACTTCTTCATTAGCCCCTTCACCGCCCTCAAGCTTCCGATGCCTGAAGGAACCACAATTATGGCGCCGTTTAGCACAAAATCAATGGCGGCTGATTGGGCCTGTGGAGAGAAGTTGAGAAGGTAAAGGACCTCGGTCAAGACAGCCTCCGTGCTGAAAATCTCACCTTCAAGCTCCTTGAACCATTCTACGCATTCTGTATGTCGGTTTTCGCTTCTGTCAATCAGGGCAACCCACGGCCCTGTGTCCATGAGGATCTGCATTACGATGCCTTCCGAATTTTGTCAATTAGGTGTTCTCTGTGGCGTTGCCCCAGATCCATTATTCCGCTCTCTGCCGTCCCCAACAGGTGTTTTACCCTTTGATAGGGCGATGCCTGCTCCTTATCCATGTTTTCCTCAATGAATCGCTTCAAGGCCAAGCGCGCGATATCGGATTTCTTTAATCCCATCTCTTTGGCCAGCATCTCAATCCTCCCCTTGTACTCATCAGGCATTCTAATTGTAAGTTGCATCATTAAACCTCCTCAGTTGATGTGACTCTTTTGTAGTCGTTTTGACTTCACCTGTCAAGTTGAGATATCGGCAAATCGGGTGCAATATGCTGCGGAAATGAAAATGGCTCTGCCTGACAGGATTGACCTAGAGTATTGGAGTACTCCATCACTCCTTGAGCCACTCAAATTGCAGTAGACTAAATCCCCTCCGGGCATAACCAAAGCCGGGTCCTCCGGGCC
>JABMQV010000001.1 GCA_013203065.1 Desulfobacteraceae bacterium
CGGCTACCGTGAAGGTTACTAAAGAAAGGCTTAAACCGGTCCATGAGAGGCCCAACAAAAATTTTCGGCGGCCCTGCTTGAGTTCAGTAAAGGAGGTGTTGGTGTTATGCGACATTCCGAATTCCCATCAGCAGTTAATACTTATTATATCCCATTAATCAAGTTATAACTCATTCATTTTTCCCATAATTCTGCTACTGAGAATTCAATGCAAGTTGGAACTGACATCTGGAACGATGGGTTTTATTTGTCACCCTACCCGAAATCGTTTTTTCCACCGGATCATAGTTTGAGTCTAACGCCGAAATCGGGGAAATTTGCCATTTTCGGACGGGCACTAATTATCACCTATATCATAGAAGAAACTAGGCATCTTTAGGGCAAGACTACCATGGCGTGAAAATAAAAACCCCGTTTCTTTTCGGAAAAGATGTGGGGTTTTTTGCTTTCGATATAAAGGATCGAGGTTATTTAGGATTCGAGACTAAAATAAGTCAATAAAGCAAAGAAGCCTGAGGTAAATTAATCACTGATCAAGGTTTGACTCCAATCCCGAAGAGGTTTATCACCTCTGGTCTTGGCCCAAATCACTCTTTTTGGGATGCCAGACGCCAGCCAAGCGGCAGTTGCTTGAAACGGCCGCCGAGTTCAATGGGATCGCCTTTATATCCAAGTTTTTTGAAATCGATGTAGTTGGTGCTATGAGCCCTATCCTGGGTGTCCCTATCTTTGCTGTGGATCATCTTGAAGTCGACGCCCTGATAGGCAAGTTCCTTGAAATCCACCTCGCGCTTGTCCTGATGACAGCGCCCGCATGATCGTTCCGTCTTCAGGCTTGCATGGCACTGTACACAGGATAAAGCAAACTTTTTAGCCATGACCTCGTGGGTCAGCCCCAAATACATCCTGGTCTCCACCCATTTGTACTTGCCGCTATAAGGAAGTCCGGCAGCCGACATGCCATCAGCAAAGGCTTTTTGCCAGTTCAGTTCCTCCCAGTAGCCGCCGGGGCCATACAGGTGCGGCACAAGCAGATAATTGTGCACCGCATCAGCGGCCTGTATGCCGCCCATGACCTTAAATGGATAAATCTTTGATTTGGGATCACTAATATCACCCACAGGCTCGGTGAGAAACGTCACGCCCTCGGTGTTGATCTTATCTCCCAGGATGTAGCGCTTGACCTTACCGTTGTACCAGGCGTTTGCGGGCTTGACGCTGTTCTCCCAAGTAAAGTCACCATATTTCCAATCATAATTCGCAATACCAAACTCATTCTTCTTGACCTGGCGTTTTTTATCCCCCGCGGTGGACCAATCCCAGAATGTTTTGGTGGGATTACATTTGGCGTAAACGGGATTGTGGCAAGTCATGCAGGCCAGGTGCTCTGTATGGCGATTGAGATGATGGTTTAATAACTCCTTGCCATGATGGGGGACGGCGGTATGACAATCCTCGCAGGACCGGCTCCCTTCGGCTACCGGCAGGGAGAGACTGCGGCCGGCAATCTTGTGGTTTCTGGTTTTATGGCACTCATGACACTGGAAGCCGAGGCCGCCCATGTGGATGTCACAGCTGCTGGAGTGGAAATCGAGAAAGGGATTGAGCCTTCCATGCTTGATCGGATCTTCGCCACTGCCTGAGAAATGGCAGGCACCGCAGGTCCTGCGGCTGGGCTTGCCCACGTTGCCGGCCACCTTGACCAGGTCCACATTGCTCTCAGGCATGCCCGCACCCAGAGGCGCTTTTTTATAAGTCCCCGTGGTGTCGTGGCACGTGAGACAGTCAATTCTGGTCTTATCTGTGAAATCAAAGGAAGCATCCGTCCAGCCGTAGCCGGCATGACAACTGGTACAACGGGACCAGTTGCTGGCGATGTTAATGCATAAGTTGTTGATGGTTTTGGTGGCCTTGCCCAGATCGATCCGCTTCTCCTCACCTTCGGTGAATTCCGAAGGTCCTTTCCACAACCAATGGGTACTGGTAAGCATTTCTATAGCCTGCGCATCGTGACAGTTGAGGCACTCTTTGGTAACTTCCATGGGGTCGGGTTTCCCGGAAAGCCTGACGAGGTTGCGGTGGTCCGGGACATTTTTTTCGTGGCAGTCTGTGCAGCCCACCGGTCCTTTGTTCCATTTCTTGTGGCACCCCATGCACTGCCGGTGATGGGCAGCCTTGAGCCCGATTCTTCCGGGCAGCTCAGGGTTGAAGGAGGCCTGATGACAGGCGGAACACCGGGTGACTTCCGAGGCATTGGGTTGTGCTGGCCGAAAGTGATGACAGGTGATGCAATCGTTGAGAACGGTTGCATGTTTTTTGTGCATAAACCGCACCCTCCCGTAAAGGTCCCCTTCCTTCTTAACGATAGGGTTGTTTAAGAGGAAGTAGCTGAACTTCATGTCATCAAGCTGCAGTGTTTTAACGCCAAGGCGGGCCCGTCGCTGGGAAAGGGTTTCCTTAAACACTTCCTTAACGAGGGGAATGACCTCGGAAGATCGAAGCACAGCCGCTCGCTGGCGCGCCTCCCAAGGGCGCGGTGTAGTTGGGCGAACCGCCTGAATTGCGGGTGGGGCATCGTCGGTTCTGGTTTTGCTTTTAAACACCGTAATGGCAAGTGTTGAATACAGCGCCACCGCAACAAAAATCGCTAAAGTCAGCAATATATATATCTTGTTCGGTTTGATTCCCAGGTTCATGAGGGCGCCTCCTGATCACGGACACTGAGTACCGGAAGATAGGTGACACTGATGCGGTAGATAAACATAAGGGCAGAGATCAGCCCGGCGGTGATCGCCACCTCGCCAATGGCTGGAAAATAGGACGTCTCAGCATATGGGGGTTGAAAACCCACCAGAAAAACGTTTATCCGGTTTAAGGCAACCCCGCCAATGATAAGGGTGCAGGCAATGAAAATAGCCCGCCGGGAACGGCGCAGTTTCGGAGTAAGGAGCATAAACCAGGGAATGATGACCCCCACAAGCATCTCCACAAGGAAGGCTTTACTTTGAACCGTTCCATCCAGAAGGTAGACATAGGTTCCCCGGACCACCATGTCACCTATTTTCAGGCCCAGATAGATTCCCAGCAGAAAAATTGTGATCCTGGTAAGCGGGGTTAAGATCTCCATTTCCCCATCCAGACCCAGAGAGCTCGTGGTCAGGGTGGTTTCAAAAACCACCATGGGGTAGCCCACGGCAATCGCCGAAGTGAGAAAGAGCAAGGGCAGGATAGGGGTGTACCAGAGGGGATGCAGCTTTGTCGGAGCGATGAGCATAAGCGATCCCAGTCCCGACTGGTGCATACAGGAGAGCACCGCCCCGGCAATGATAAAAATCCACATTACCTTGCTCAGTATCCGATCCGTAAATCCCAACAGGGCTTCAACAACATTATCAAGATTCGATAATCGTCCCGGCAGGCGAACCTTTCCTTTGAAATGTTCCACGACGATCGGAATGAATTCGATGTACAGTACGTGCAGATAGATCATCACACACATGGCCACCTCAAAGAGAACCGAGTTGCCCTGCCAGTAGACGGCCGGGTGCCAGATAGCCCAGGAGCGTCCGAGATCGACGATAAGGCCCAGTGAAACAAAGGTATAACCCAACATGGCGGTCAAAAGGGCCGGTCTGGTTACGGCCTCATATTGGTGCCGTCCGAAGATGTGTGCCAGGGCGGCGGTGGTAAATCCCCCTGCGGCCAACGCCACGCCGGTGGCTACATCGATGCCGATCCACAATCCCCAGGGGTGGGCATTATCCAGGTTGGTTACAGCCGCCAGGCCGCCTATGTACCGGGCAATTACAAAAAGAAAGGCGGTTAGCATGAAGCCAACCATTACCAGGACCCCGGGCGTCCAGAACCTTGCAGCAACCGGGGCAGGTTTGGCATGCGCACTCATATGCTGTCCTCCTTTCTGTCAGGATCGGAGTTAACCCTGATCTGTTTGCGGTTGAAGGTCCACATGAAGCCCCCCAGAATAGCAAACAGACTCAACGGGGCCCACAGATAGCTGAACAACCCGTGTTGGAGGGTTTCGGTGAGATGGGGGATGGGACGGGTCGGAAGTTCCAGAAAACCCAGCTTCTCGAAAGGCTCCCCGGAGATGTAGAGCCAGGAAGTGCCGCCCACCTCGTATTCTCCGTAGATTCTATCCAGATAGCGGCCGGGGTCATTCTCTATTCTCTTGTGCGCCATCTGAGTAAGCTGGTTGCGTTTTCCGAAGGCAATGGCCTCAACCGGGCAAATGTCTGCACATCCTGGTATCCCTCCGTCCTTGCTGATCCGATCATAGCAAAAAGTGCACTTGCGTACCTCCGGGGTGAGCGGATCATGGTAGTCGTAGGCGGGGATCTGAAAGGGACATGCCACCATACAGTAGCGACAGCCCATACACTTGTAGGCATCGTAGTGAACCGCGCCGTTATCTTTTTTGGTCAAAGCACCTA
>JABMQV010000127.1 GCA_013203065.1 Desulfobacteraceae bacterium
CCAAATTTGGGCGCCAATTCTGCGAAGTTATTTTTGTGCAAGCCCTAAGATTTCTGGCTGCGGGTTGAGAAAACAGAGGGATTTATGGCCCATTGTTGAGATCAATTATGGACACAAGAGATAAAATATTTTTGATAAGTCTCGGATGCGCCAAGAACCTGGTGGACAGCGAGCACATGCTGGGTCTGCTCCACTCAAGGGGTTTTGAACTGGCCCCCACAATTGAAGACGCAGGGATCGCCGTGGTGAACACCTGCGGTTTTATCCAAGATGCAGTGGAAGAGGCCATTGGTACCATACTGGAGGTGGCCGGCCATAAGAGAGAGGGGAATTTGAAGAAGTTGTTGGTCACCGGCTGTCTTGTCCAACGCTATGGCTATAAACTCCGAAAAGAGATCCCGGAGGTGGACGGGTGGCTTGGGACTGGGGAGATCTATCGGATAGCTGATACCATTGAGGACGAATGTCAGGGTGAGTCCATCCCGTTTCTTTTGGGCAGGCCCGGCTATCTGGCGGATCATTCCGTCCCAAGGATTCAGACGACCCCATTTTATACTGCCTATCTACGAATTGCCGAGGGGTGCTCCCACAGGTGTTCCTATTGCACCATTCCCGCTCTTAGGGGGCCCTTTCGGAGCAGAGAGCAGGGTTCCTTGATTTTGGAAGCAGAAAGGCTGGTCAGCGGGGGTGTGAAGGAACTCAATCTTATCGCCCAAGATACTACCCTGTATGGCAAAGACCTTGAGAGAGATAGTTGCCTAGAGGACCTGCTGGAGGGGTTATTGGACATAAGGGGGGTCAAGTGGATTCGTCTGTTATACTGCCACCCAAACGGAGTCTCAGATCGACTGCTGGAACTGATAGATTCGGAGGAGGTTATCTGTCCCTATCTTGACCTTCCCATGCAGCACGTCAATCAAGAGGTCTTGAGGGCCATGGAAAGGGAATCCGGGGGGGAGTCCCCTGGGGAGCTGCTGGAGCGCATAAGGTCCAAGCGTCGCAGGATCAGCATCAGAACAACGTTTATGGTAGGGTTCCCCGGGGAGACAGAAAAGATCTTCCAAGAGCTCTGTGATTTTGTCAGGGCTGCTCAATTTGACCATCTGGGGGCATTTGTTTTCAGCGGGGAGGAGGGGACACCGGCGGCCCGGCTGGAAACGACCGTGGGTCGGGCGGAGGCAGAAAGGAGGCTGGGTGAGCTGATGGGTATCCAGGCGGGGGTTTCAAAAAAAATAACCCAGCGGATAGTGGGAAATACCTTACCTGTCCTCATCGAAGGCACCAGCCCTGAGACCGAGCTGTTGCTCAGGGGGCGGACCGCGACAATGGCCCCCGAGGTGGACTCGCAGGTATTGATCAACAAAGGAGAAGGGGTGGAGGGAGATATCGTGCCGGTCCTGATTACGGAGGCCCACGCCTATGACCTGGTGGGGGAAATTGTTTGAGCAGGGGGATCGGGGCCAAATAGAGTTGTGAAATCATAAGACCTGGATTATTATCTGGTAACTGCCCGGGGCAGGTCTCCGGAATCCCCTTAACCATGAGACACCAATCGAGATAAATGCCATCAGCGGTTACTTGGAATTATAGATATTATGGATCCGTACAGCCTGATTTTGAGCAATAACCGGGAACATTTTGAGAGAATCAATACGGAATTGGAGAGGGCTCTCAGTTCCCGTGTGGGCCTTATTGAAGATATCGAGAGCCATAGTCTGTTGGGGCATGGCAAACGGCTACGCCCACTGCTTTTCGTTCTCTCCTGCCACCTCTGCAGATATGAGGGGGAGGACATCTACAAGCTGTCGACCATTTTTGAGTATATCCATACAGCCTCACTTCTCCATGATGATGTCCTGGACAATGCCGATGTCAGACGGAAAAAACCCTCGGCCAATCATCTCTGGGGCAACCACGCCGCTGTCTTGGAGGGGGATTTCCTGTGTCTAAAATCCTCCTCAATTGCACTTGGTACCAATAATCTGCCTTTTTTGAAGAGAGTCATAGAGGCGACCACACAGATGACCGAAGGCCAGATTATGGAGTTAACTCATACGCATAACTGGGATACCAGTCCGGACGAGTATATGGAGATTATTACATACAAGACAGCCGTTCTTTTATCTGCTGCCAGTGCCTGCGGGGCAATCCTCTCCGGGGCTGAACCGGAAGTGGAGGGCTCACTTTCAAGATTTGGGCTGAACCTCGGGATCGCCTTTCAACTCATAGACGACCTGCTGGATTACACCTCGTCCCAAGAGGAGTTTGGGAAACCCGTGGGAAAGGATTTGAGGGAGGGCAAGATCACCCTGCCCTTAATATATACTTTGGAGGGGGTTCAGAGATCAGAGCGGGACAAGTTAGAGAACCTGTTCAGGAATGGCCACGCAGGGCAGGAGGACTATGAGGATCTGATAGCCCAAGTCATCAGCAAGGGTGGTATTGAAAAGATAAGAAACAGAGCAAAGTCCTATGTGGATGAGGCGGCCCTCTCCCTAGACTTCTTCCCAGATTCGGCCCCCAAGGAAAATTTACTGGAGCTTAATCAGTATATCATCGAGAGGACCTATTGACACGTAATTCTCCTATTTTCCAAATGGACATACAGGGAAACGGCATTGTTCGCAGTTTAGACATAGACCGCCGTGGGCCATAACCGCGAGATCTCTCCTCGTTATGACCTCCCCTGCCAGGACCCGTGGCAGCACAAGATCCAGTATGGTGGCCTTATAAAAAAGGATACAGGCCGGCAGTCCCAAGATCGGTATCCCGCCGATACGACCATATAAGAACATGGCTCCCGGGAGGACAGGGGTACCATAGACCACATCTTCAGCCCCGGCCTCGATAATGGCCATGCGAGTTATGTCATCCGGGTCGACACTCATGCCTCCTGCCACCATGATAAGCCCTGCTTCATTCTGAATCAGCTCTTTGATTCCTGTGACAATTTTTTTGTTCTCATCAGGTGTGAACAAGGTCCATTTGAGCCTGCAACCAAAAAATTGGACCTTCTTTCTGATCAAAGGGGCAAATTTGTCCTCGACAAGGCCCGAGTAGACTTCATTCCCGGTGATGATCAGGCCGGTTGGCGGGGTTGAGAGTCGCTTTACGGAAAAGACCTTTTCTCCCGATTCAGCGACATTGAGTGCCGCATTGAGGAACTCCCTATCAATAACCAGGGGAATTGCCCTTGTGGCGGCTATGATTTCGCCTTTTTCCACGAGGGTATTGGTGTGACGAGAGGAACAGGAGATATCGGGAACCAGGTTCAGCTCCGTCAGGGCGTCTTTATTGACCTTCAAAAGGCCTCTGTGCTTTGACCTCAGGGCTATCTTCCCTTCTGAAGGGCGCCTGTCGAAGATGACGCCGGGACCGGCCAGTGCCTTGCCCAGCATGAGTGCGGCATCGTCCTCGTGGACTTCCCCGGGGCCGATTTGCAGCACAAATAGATGTTCTTTTCCCAGGCGTCTCAGGTGCGGCAGGTCTTCTTCTCTGACAATATGACCTTTGGTAAACGCCGGCCCCTTGAACTGGCCGGGCCTGATCTCTGTCATATCATGGGCCAAGACCTTCCCTACGGCCTGGTCGATTGGAATGGTAGTTGCCGAAGATTTGTATTTGCTCGCCATGAGCTCTCCTCCATGGCCCTATACGTTTTTCAAATGCCATCACCGGGGTCCCTGGTCAGGAATCCCTATATCCGAAGTTGCAGCAAGTCGCCTCCCAGTATGAGCTCGCCTTTGTAGGTGCTGCGACATTGGGCTGCGATGTCTGTCTTCAGGCATTCGGGATAAAAATGGGTCAGCACCAATCGTTTCACCCCGGCCGAACTTGCCAGACGTCCGGCCTGAGACGGAGTCAGGTGACCATCCGCCTCCTCTCCATCCGGGAAGGAAGACTCCAAGATCAAGAGGTCCGAACCTCTTGCCAGCTCTACGATTTCCTCGCAAAAAGCGGTATCTCCCGAATAGACAAGGCTTTCCCCTGTCCGACTCTCAACTCTGTAGGCGAGGCTGTTGGCGGTATGATTTGTAGGGCGGGTAAGAATTTTGAAGTTGGGATACTCTCTTGGAGTCAATTCGCCGGGGTCAAGTTCCTGTATCTCCATGATCTCCGGAGGGAGTGAAATCCATCCAGGGTAGGCCATTTCTAAACGCCGGATGAATGCTGTTATCCCAACAGGGCCTATAAGGGCAAAGGGGCTCCTCTTACCAAAGACAGTGGGGTTCTTGGTGGCGAAAAACAGATGGACCAAATCTGCCGTATGATCGGGGTGGAAATGGGTGATGAAAATCCGGCTGATC
>JABMQV010000128.1 GCA_013203065.1 Desulfobacteraceae bacterium
AAAAGCCGCTTTATGTTTAACTATATCAATGCAACGGTTAAGGACCGGGCCGATCCCACGGTTGACAAAGGGAGGGCCAATATCTTCCAGATACGGTATCAGATTACCCTTTGAGAGAATCTGAATTGCATATGTTTTGTAAGTTCTTAATAATCTCGGGCACCCGAACGCCACTCCAGAAATCCGGTTATTTCACCCGGACTTATTGAGAAATTGCAGTGTTTGCCCCGATGTCGCGGAGGGGGCTGGAACTTCTTGAGAAGACGGCGCTGAATTCAACATAGTGGTTTACAAACAATACTAAGTGTAGTAATCTGATCAGTTCGCTAGATTATTGAAATCGGCGATCTGTTGTTTCGGGACTGTTGGTATTCAATTCAACGATCGGCGGAGTGAAATATGAAATTCTTTAGAGTATTAATGTTGTTTTTCTTGATCATTCTTGGAGCAAGTTTTGCTGGTTGCGGCGGTGGCGGCGCCGAGCTTAAGTCCCATACCACCACAACCACATTGGGAAAAGAGCTGATGGATCTTGAGACCGCGCACAAAAAGGGGGTGATTACCGAGAAAGAATATGAAAGGGCGAGGAAAAAGCTGTTGAATAGAAAGTAGAAATATCAGACATCAGAAAACAAGAAACAGGCACCCGTTTTCGGATGTGACTGACCATTATCTTTATCGATAGGAGAGGAGGACAATATGTTTAAAAAAGTTTCTTTAATCGTTAGTGTGCTTTGCCTGGCAGTGTTCCTGAGCTTTGCCAATGCTCAGGAGTACACCATCGGTGACTATAGTTTCACCTGGCATGCCGCCAAGGCAGGTGAAGTAAGGATGGATATTCAAAAAGATCCGGGCGGTGTTTCGGTGGTCCTAAGCAGCCCGGGTGGAAAGATCGCACGCCTGACCATGACACCTTCCCAGGCTATGGCGGTGGGTGACGTGCTGGGCAAGATTGACGAATATTACAACAAACAAAAGAAAGGGCCGGTGACCAAAGTCGAGGACATGGTTCCTGTGGGAGATTTTAAGGTCTATTTTTCCTCATCCCAAGGGAGGAATTTCCAGGTTAGAGTCACAACTTCCAAGGTCTTCAGTGCCGCCGTAATTATGAGCAAGAAGGATGGGCTCAAGATGGGAAAATACTTACGGGATGCCGGAAAAATGGCTGCCTTGGTCAACGACCATGTAAAACCATGACTATTGTCTTGAACAGAAAGGAGAAAATGGAATGTATAAGAAAGTTTCTTTAATCGTTAGTGTCCTTTGTCTGGCAATGTTCCTGAGCTTTGCCAACGCACAGGAATATACCATCGGTGACTATGATTTTACCTGGCGTGTTGCCAAGGTGGGTGATGTGAGGATTGAGATTAAAAAAACCGCACCGGGTGGTGTGTGGGTGAATCTGATAAGTCCGGGGGGAAAGCTTGCGCGCCTGTCCATCCCACCTTCCAAGACCAAGGCGATTGGTGAGGTGTTGAGCAAGACTGATGAGTATTACAACAGTCAGAAGAAAAGCGGGGAAATGAACGCCAAGGATGTGGTCCCTGTGGGAGATTACAAAGTGACCTTTTCTTCGTCAAAGAGCAGGGCTTTCCAGGTTAGTTTAGCGACCTCTAAGGTTTTTGGCTCGGCCGTGTTGATGGGCAAGGATCAGGCATTAAAGGTCGGAGAATACCTGATTAATGCCGAGAAGATGGTTGCTCTGGTCAACGAACGCGTCACACCATAAATCGGGGCCCTCCTCAGCCTGTCCTGCTCGTGGGCTTGAGGAAGGGGACCACCCGGAAACGAATCGACTGTAACTGTTAACCTGAAATAATGGAGGAGACCATGAGAACAAGACACAAGGCCACGCGCATCCTATTTCGATTACTCACCTGCGCGCTTATCGTTGGGTTTCTTGCCCTGGCAGCTACGCCCGCAGGTGCAGATGAAGCCCTCAAACAGCAAGTGCTGGTGGATCAAGCGTTAATTACGCTCAACAACTACCTGTCAGACCCTGACATGAACTGGCTCAAGGCCCATGTGGGTGATTCAAAAGGCCTGCTGATCGTGCCGTCAATGGTAAAGGCCGGTTTTATTATTGGAGGCTCGGGCGGGAGGGGTATCGTGCTTGAGAGAAATGCAAAGACCGGTCAATGGAGTCAACCTGCCTTTTACAGCCTCGGAGCTGTCAGCTTTGGTTTGCAGATCGGCGCGGAAACGTCAGAAGTCATCCTCCTGATAAGGAGCCAGCGGGGCATAGAGGGGCTTTACGGTTCTTCTTTTACGCTCGGGGGAGACGTCTCAGTAGCCATCGGACCGGTGGGGGTGGGTGCGGCCGCAAAGAGTGTGACCGCAGATCTCGTGTCATTTTTCCGGTCGAAAGGGGCTTATGCCGGCATGTCACTTGACGGTTCGGTCATAAAGGTAAACGGCGACTGGAATCGTGCCTATTATGGTAAGGATGCCAGGCCGGTGGATATTCTTGTAAAAAATGATGTAAGCAACCCGAAATCCGCCAAACTGCGTCAGGCCTTAGCCAAGGCCTCAAAAGGTGCCAAATAGATAGGGCCTGAACGAAAAAGCATCGTCGAGCCAGATTCGACTATCAAAATCAGAAATCCCTCCGGGGCGCAGGCCCGTAAAATCTATGTCCCGGAAGAAAGTGAGCTTAGCCGGCTGGGTCTCTGCGAGAGGCAGCGTGAGGATTGCTCATGAGCAGGGTGTGAAAAAGAGGCTGTTTTTGCCAGCACACCCTGTCAGGTTGTGCACAGCCTCCGGACGATTTTGGTAAAGACCGCTGTTCCTTTGACCATGTTTTTTGCGGAAATCTTTTCATCGATGCCGTGTATATTGTTGAGATCTTCCAACCCGACCAGGGCCGGACACACGCCATAGGCGGGAATGCCTCTTTGCCTGAAGAAACGGGAGTCCGACGTAGCAAAAAGGAGCGAAGGGGTAATCAAGCTGCCAGGAAAGTTCTCCGCGAGCACATCCTGAAGGAGTACGAAGAGTTCCGTATTTCGGGGTGATTCGGTTGGCTCGGTCCGATCAAGGCATTCTATTTCAATCTCATCATCTGCCAGTTTGTTTTTCACCTGTGTGATAAATTCATCAATGTCCTGACCGGGCAAGAGCCTTATATCCAACTGGGCTTCGGCCCGGCTTGGGATGACGTTGACTTTGATGCCCGCCTGCATGGCGGTTAGGCTTATGGTGTTCCTGACCAGGGCCGAGACTTGGGGCATGTCGATCAAACCGCTCTCGGTCAGTATTCTCTTCAGGGTTTCAGGATTCCCATCATCACGGTAAGGCCCAAGGAATTCCAGGCCACTACCCAGCCGTTTGAAATATTCATCAATTATGGGTGTAATGGTTATGGGAGGTTTCCAATCCAGGAGACGGGCCAGGGCGTGATTCATCCTTTCCAGGGCGTTGTCCCCGTGGGGAAGGGAGCCATGGCCGGGCTGACCTGTCCGGGTGAGTTTGAGCCAGCAGACCCCTTTTTCCGCAGGGGAAACCATAATCACGGGTCTGGAGGGAATGAGCCCTGTGACCGCGAACCCCCCCTCATTGAGCACCACGTCGGCCTGGAAATCCTCGTAATGGTTCTTCAGGAGGTACTTTACCCCCAAAGTTCCGCCCGTCTCCTCATCGGCCGCGGCCAGGAAAATGAGGTCGCGGCAGGGCTTCTGTCCCCGCCGCTTGACATCCAAAAAGGCCAACAGTTCCATAATGGACTGGCCCTTCATGTCCAAGACTCCCCGGCCGTGAACATATCCGTCTTTCACTTCCCCGCCAAAGGGATCGAAGCTCCATTCCTCAGCTTGAGCCGGGACCACGTCCGTATGGTTCAAAAGAATCACCGGGCCTTTTTCGCCCGTACCCGGTATGATTGCTCGCAATGAAACCCGTCCGGGATCGGGTTCGTAGGTCCGGTATTCGATTCCTTCCTTGTCCAGAATTCCGGCGAGAAATTGTGCTCCCCTCGCTTCATTGCCCGGAGGATTGGCAGTATTCAGTTGAACGAACCGCGACAGAAGTTCTACAGATTCATGTGCCATGTATGCTCGCTCCCGGTGTTATTCCCCTTCCAGAGTAAAACAAAAATCACAAAAACCCGCCCCTTCCATGATGGTCTGGGTGCGAGAGAGTTTGATCCCGGGGTTAAAACCCTCAACAAGGGCAAAATCCCGGCCGCACGAGAGCAGGCATCCCAATTCCTGGATCCCGTGTTTTTTGTACATCTCGGCGTAACGACAGCGGGTCACATTCAGAGAAAACTTGGTGTCCGTGGCCTCCAGCACGTCAAATTCCAGAGCACCTCCCACGGAGAAAAAGGAGAACCCGTCGGCCAGATGATGCATGGTGCTGCCCCCGGTAACACCCGCCATCATCTTGCCGCTCTCCAGGGCCAAAGTTCTGATAACACCTCCGGCGAGTTCAAAGGTCTCTTCCCCGCCCAGTTTGTCCATGAAGGCCTTGATCAGAGGCGCCGCAATCAGTGCCTCAATCTCCCGCCGAACCAGAACATTCACACTGTTAATGTCGTTGTCCACGCCTGAATCTCCTTCTGAAGAAAGTTCTCAACAATCTTTGGCACAGTGGGGTTCAGAAACCCGGTTATCTCTCCCGGACCTATAGAGAAGTTAGCTTCCGGACGATTAAGCTCCAGTCTTGATGAAGCAATGGTAGGAAAAAGACAGCAGCGTGTCAACGATGATCGAGGGCCTTTCCCCTTTTCATTTTTCGGGCCCAAAAAGTGATTTGACCAAAACACCTGCACCTAGTAATATCAAAATTGTCGGATGAATACTTCCACCCGTCGCCTTTTCCGCCTGACTTTTGGAGTAGTGTGATATAGACATGTTGCTGACCGGTCCAGGATCTGGTTCCAAACATTTTATCTTCAAGACTATGGATCCGGAATTGCATCTATAATTAATAGAGGTGTATCGTGAAAAAGAAGGGCATACTACCTAGAAGCATAAGGGGCAAGCTTGTCTTCTATTTGGGCATAACGGTGGCTTTGGTGGTACTTCTAATCCTTCTGGTATTTTCACAAAGCATGTACAGCGACTTGATCAAGAACAACGATCTCCTTATCAAGGCCCATACGCAAGAGATAGCGAACCGGATCGACGAACGGAATCTTGAAGCTGTAACCATTGCGAAGACCATGGCGCTGGCCCAGAAAAGCGGGCTTTTCGGTAAACGGGGGACCTCAACTATGTATGCCCGGAACATCCTCCTAGAAAACCCCAAGTTTACGGGTTCATATTTTGGGTATGAACCAAACGCAGATCAGAATGACAAGGCTTATCTGGAAAAAAATGGCGATAAAGAACAAGGGTTGGACAAAAACGGCCGGTTTCTCCCTTACTGGTTTGTTGATGCTAATGATAATGACAAGGTTAAGGTTAACCCTCTTATTGACATGGAAAAGAGCCTTTATTACCAGGGTTGCAAAGAGAACTTCCTTTCAGGCAGCAAAGACAAATATATGATCACCGAACCCTATTTCTATGAAGGGAAAATGATCGTAGAGCAGACATTCCCGATTGAAATAGAAGGCGAATTTATGGGTGTTGCGGGGGTTGACCGAGCCCTTACAGATATCCATACCTATCTGGAAGGTTTCAAACCTTATAAATCGGCGGCCTTTGTGTTGCTCAGTCGAAAGGGCAGGATCATTTCTTCAACCATGGACCTGGCATCAGAGAAGACTTTTGGCCAACTCATGGGAGCGACTCCCGGAGAAGACAAAGAAGCAGAGGCCCAGGTTGACAAGAAAATGATGACCAGAAATATCGCGGAGACCGACTACAAGAATATTTTGACATTTTTCTATGAGCATACCGGACCTCCTGTTTTGATCCGCCAAAGCGACCCCCTGGACGGCAACACCTATCTCTTTTCGGGGGCTAAGATTGAGACAGGGGATTGGACGATTGTCATGCGTGTCTCTGAAAGTGAGGTGATGGCGCCAATCAAGCGTACCCTGGTCAATGTTCTGGTTATTTCATTTATCGGTTTGTCCATAATCCTTGTGATCATAACCTTGGTAGCGAGGAGGATTAGCGGGCCTATTTCGCAGGCCGTTGATATTGCCAAGAAAGTGGCCGACGGAGATTTTACGGCAAAGGTGGATGTTAGATCGGAAGATGAAATGGGTCATCTCCTTTCAGCCCTGGAGACCATGACCAAAAATCTCAGCTCTTTGGTTGGTCAAGTTCAGCGTTCCGGCATCCAGGTGACCTCGTCGTCCACGGAGTTGGCCGCAACTGCCAAGGAGCAGGAAGTTACCATGACGGCCCAGGTGGCGTCTACAATCAAGATGGTGAAGTCTGTGGAGGATATCTCCCATGTTGCCACAGACCTGGTGGATACCATGCAACATGTGGCATCCATGTCCCAGGAGACTGCCGGCTTTGCCAGCAGCGGGCAGGAGGATCTGGCCCGTATGGAAGAAACCATGTACAACATGGAGAACGCCTCCAAATCCATATCCGGCAGGTTGGAGACCATTAACGAGAAAGCGGAAAATATTAC
>JABMQV010000010.1 GCA_013203065.1 Desulfobacteraceae bacterium
GGCCCTGGGGGCAAACAGGTGGACCCCCCGGGCGACCTCATAGGCAACAAGATTGATGGCAATTACCACCAAAAGAATGATCAAGAGTGTAAGCGCGTAAAATAGCAGGTCCTTTACGTCTGCATTGCCGGAGCGGTTGTTCAGTAGGCCTACCAGGTACATGGCTGAGAGGAGAAAGCCGATTAAGACAGCCATGGCAGGGGCCTGACCCAACAGCTCCTTCTGCTTGAGAAATTTGTATTGTTCTGAGAGCCGCAGGAGATGGCTTGGGGTGACCCTCTCTCCCTCCCTGATGAGCATCTCACCCTTTTTCATCTTGAAATAAAAGGGCTTGACCGACTTCCTGGCCTGATCTTTTCTCAGTTCGGTCTCTCTTTTGTTGAATGTAAGGTTTGGCTTGATCAGCGAAGCGGCTAGCTTTAAAGTCGCCCTTGCCAGCTCTTTTGGCCTGATTGATTTGGTCAGCACCTTGCCCCGCTCCATCACGAAGGCCCTGGCCGTTTTCAGGTCATTGAACCTGTTCAGGTCAGTTACCTTAATCTCCTTTTCGGTACGGATGTCATGGAGGATAATCCCGTTCCCACCCAAGCTCATCAGCATCATCTTGTCGCTGACGACACCGTTATCAAAGACCTGTGTGTCAAGGTTGATGACTGATTGTTCCGCTGATGCGGGAAAATCGTTTTTTATGAACGTTTCAAGAAATTTGTCATCAGGAGGGATATCAAGAATTTCAAAGAATCGGTTCTTAAGGGCATCAACGCCGGTGGATGGGTCTTCTGGGCGGCTCTTACCTTCCACAGGGCTCTTTTCCGGTGCGTAGTCGGCAGAGAGGGACTGCGCCATGAATTCTCTGCCGGATTCAAAGGCCTTCTTGATCCTCGAGATCACCTCCGCCCCGGTGGGGTCAAAGTCATAGACGGGTGGGACCGCTTTGACCGCCTCCTGCCTGTTCTTTTCCGTAAGCTCCCTGTTTTCGACAAGAAATTCCCGAGAGGCCTTGATATCCAGATTTGCCACATCACCCAGACTGTATCTCTTGGGCGGGGTCAGAATGGTAGGGAATAGGAGGATCGATATAATTGCGCTGAGGCCGAGCAGGATATACCACCGCTGTGCCTCTGGCCGGAACCAGACACTCGGTTGTCCCTTACCCTGGGCACCTCTTGGAAGGCTCTCCCTGTCCCGTTTCTTGGGTGTTTTGAGCCTGCTCGGTGTTCTTATTTTTGTTTTCCCAGACTTATTCTTGAGCATTGCAAATAGCCCTCTTTGTGGGCTCACCTCTTTATCTCAATATTGAAAACCTGATCCTTCTACCGGGCCGTAAGCCCTATGCGCCGAAGGCTGGGCCCGGATCTTTACTTAGGGTCCGAGGTTCTTGGCTTCCATTTTTTCATAGGCGTCAATAATTTCTTGCACCAATGGATGCCTTATGACGTCCTCCCTGGAAAAGTAAACGAACCGGATACCCTCGATCTGTTTCAAGGTTTCTTGGGCCTCAATTAATCCAGAAATTTTTCCACCCGGCAAATCAGTCTGGGTTACATCCCCAGTGATCACTGCCTTACAGCTAAACCCGAGACGGGTCAAAAACATTTTCATCTGTTCATGGGTGGCGTTTTGCGCCTCATCCAGAATGACAAAGGAGTTATTCAAGGTCCTTCCTCTCATAAATGCAAGAGGAGCCACCTCAATTATGCCCTGTTCAAGCAGCCGCGACACATTGTCAAAATCCATCATATCATGGAGCGCATCATACAAGGGTCTCAGGTAGGGATTTATCTTTTCGTACAGATCCCCCGGCAGGAAACCCAGCCGTTCCCCTGCTTCCACGGCCGGTCTTGCCAAAACAACGCGGGTCACCTGGTTTTTTAGTAGCGATGCAACAGCCATGGCCATCGCAAGATAGGTCTTTCCTGTTCCGGCGGGTCCAATCCCAAATACAATGTCAAATTTTCTTATGCTGTCGATATATTCTTTTTGATTGATTGTTCTGGGGGCTATGACCTTTTTCTTGGAGGAGATGTAGACTTCGTCTTTGAAGATCTTTTTCAGGTCAACCGAATCATTGCTGCTCAGAATCCTGGTGGCATAATCTACATCATTGAGGTAGATAGGATAATTTGCCCTTAAGAGATCATGGAGCTGATTCAAGACCTTTTCCGCCAGTTCCACCTCCCAATTCCTGCCTTCAAGCAAGAGGTGATTTCCCTTTACATGGATGGAGACCCCTGTTTTTTTCTCCAGCAATTGCAGATGGACGTTGTGCTCTCCGCAGAGGCTGCGCATCAACTCATGGTCGGGAAAGGTTAGCCGTTTATTGATGTTATCTTTACTTGCAGGATTAAGGCGCTCCAATAAAATACCTCCAGTAGGTTGGCCTCCTGTGAGCAGGGTCGGTTTTCAACCGGACCACTCCGCCTCCCCCTCTAGAAAAACATGCTATTCTCCGGATATTTGAACCACAATGCTCCTGTCCCTAGGCCTATTGTCAAAATCAAGCAGGACGATCTGCTGCCAGGTCCCCAAGGTCATTTTTCCCTCCACGATGGGTACGTGGAGGGATGGCCCCATCATAGCCGCACGAACATGGGCATAACCATTCCCGTCTCCCCATCTCTCGTTGTGATCGTACTGGCCATCTTCAGGGGCTATTTTCCCTATGGCATTTTTCAGATCGCTGACTGCCCCGCTTTCAAACTCGATTGTGGTGAGGGATGCGGTAGAGCCCGGAATAAACAAGGTAACGGCGCCGTTCTTCACAGGAAATTTCTTGATCTGCATTTGGATCTGCTGCGTAAGATCGACAATATCAGTCCCTCCGGTGGTTTGAACGAAAATATGGGTACTGGAGATAGGCATTGGTTATCCCCCGTGAAAAATCCACACGAAGTGGCCCCTTCTATCATAACCCTTGTTTTGATGCAACAAAAAGAGATCTCGAGGTGACTTCGGGGCGCGGCAGGCGGGCAAGGGACGGTCTACTGGAACATGAACCGTCTCATGCTGATATTCATAAGCAGCCCCGTTGCGGCCATGGTTGA
The DNA here is from genome assembly GCA_013203065.1 of Desulfobacteraceae bacterium. The sequence continues at coordinate 3,045 of JABMQV010000010.1, forward strand.
AATCAATGAGGACCCCCCGTAGCTAAATAGTACCAGGGGATTTCCCACCACCGGAAGAAGACCTGTAACCATCCCTACGTTGATGACGACCTGCCAGAAAATGATAGCCACAATTCCAACTGCCAGGAGTGAGCCAAATTTATCTTTTGAGTTCATGGCAATCTTTAGCCCCCACAGGACCAAAAAAAGATATAGCAGCAATAGGATCACAGAACCCATGAACCCCCATTCTTCGGCCAATACCGAGAAGGCAAAATCGGTGTGTTGTTCCGGCAAGAAATGTAACCTGGTTTGTGTCCCTTTCAGGAAACCTTTACCCCAGAAGAGGCCGGAACCTATGGCAATTTTTGACTGATTTATGTGGTAACCGGCGCCCAGGGGGTCCATTTCGGGTCTGAGAAATGTCAGGACGCGCAACCGTTGATATTCCTTTAGACCCGACCAAATGAAGGGGGCCACAGACAGGGTCGAGACAACCAGAATGGCCAATGACTTCCACTTTACCTTGACAAGCAGAATAATTGAGAAGGAAACCACGACCAAGAGGAGGGCGGTGCCAAGGTCTGGCTCTTTAAGGATCAAAGCGGTTGGTATGGATATGAGTAGAAATGGCTGCCACAGGTCCCTCAAACGGTATTCTTGATGCCAGCCCTTCTCGCTAAAGAACTTTGCAAGCACCAACAAAATGGCGATTTTTGCCAATTCTGATGCTTGAAAGGAAACGGGGCCCAGATTTAACCACCTCTGGGAACCGGATGCGGTCTTTCCCACAATCAGAACAAGGAGCAAAAGGCCTATGGAGAAGAAGTAGATAGGGTATGCCAAACGTTCCAAGGTATAGTAATTAAAGGTGGTCATCAAGAAAAAGAGGATGAATCCGATCGAGAACCAGTAGAGCTGTTTCATAAAGACCTGGGAACCGATCTCATTATGGGTCGCATAGGTGGCGCTGTATAAATTTAGGATGCTGATTGCCGCCACGATTAGCAGCAAAAGAAGCAAAACCCAATCAAAATTCTGGATCAATCTGCGATCAAACATCTCTTCTCTCGCGACTGCTAGAGCACGTGCTAAGGGCCTGCGCAGGCCCTTAGCCCGGCTCCCCCAGATAAGCTCCGATGATCTCTTTGGCGATGGGCGCGGCAACGCTTCCCCCGTGCCCCCCATGTTCAACCAGTACTGCTATTGCGATCTTGGGGTTCTCTGCAGGTGCAACCGCCACAAACCAGGCGTGATCCCTGAACTTGAAGGGGACCTCTTCCGGATCCTGCCCCCCCTTTCCTTTTTTTAGGGCCACAACCTGAGCCGTCCCTGTCTTGCCGGCAACGGTGATATTTTTGACCCTGGCCTTGGAGCCGGTCCCACGGGGTTCATTGACCACACCCACGAGGGCCTTCTTGACCAGTTCCAAATATTCTTGCCTGATCTCCAGCCTTCCTTTCCCCTCAAGACTAGATCCGTGGACCTTGTCAGTCAGGGTTTTTCCAATCTTTTTTGTCAGTTGAGGTCTGTGTATGGTCCCCCCATTAAAAACGGCCGAGATCATTTTGGCCATCTGGAGAGGGGTTACGAGGATAAAACTCTGCCCGATGGAGAGGGACACGGTCTCTCCGGCCTGCCATGGCACACCCCATTTTTTTAACTTCCACTCCCTGGTAGGGATCAGGCCCCCTTTCTCTCGGCCCACATCAATTCCTGTCTTCTCACCAAGGCCAAGTTTCTTGGCGTAAGCGCCTAGTCTGTCAACCCCCAGCCTCATCCCCATCTTATAAAAATATATGTCACACGATTCAACTAACGCCTTGTGAAACCCAACCTTACCATGGCCGTACTTCTTCCAGCAACGGTATTTGCTTTGCCCTAAGGTGTAAATTCCATTACAAAACAACTCTTCCCCCGGGTCAATAACCCCCTCTTGGAGCCCGGCCAAGGCGACGACAATCTTGAATACTGATCCGGGCGGGTACTGACCCGTCAATGCCCGATTCTGCAAGACAAAATCCTCGGATGAGACGATCCTGTCCCAGTCGGTCTTGTCTATCCCCCCAACAAAGAGGTTAGGGTCATATGGGGGACTGCTAGCCAGAGCAAGAATCTCCCCATCCCGGGGATCCATGGCCACAATTGCCCCTCTTTTGCCATTCAGCGCTTTCTCTGTCAGGGCCTGGAGACTCTTGTCTATTGTCAAGGAAATGTCTGAGCCAGAGACAGGGGGTTTTCGTGAGATTACCTGTATTGTTCTGCCGGCTGCATCTACCTCAACCTGGGCCCCACCCCGCTTCCCATTTAAGACTGCCTGCCACTTCCATTCCACTCCGGACTTTCCAATCAGATCTCCCGATTTGTTATCTGGGTATTCTCCGGTCTTCAGCTGTTGCTCCGTAATCTCTCCCAGGTACCCGAGGAGATGAGAAGCAAGATTACCCGAGATATAACGTCTCTGCTGTTTCGCCGCTATCAGAACCCCAGGCAAATTAAACCGATGGGTCTCGATGATGGCCAATTCGTTCCGTGATATATCTCTCTTTACGCAAACGGGTTTAAAGGGCAGACCCCTGGAGGCCTTATCCAGCAATTCCCCCGTCGGTCCAGGGTCAAGCCCTATTAATCTCGACAGGCTTTCCAACAGTCGTCCCTGATCTTGAACCTCCTCGGGGATTATGTAGAGATTGTAGGAAGGGCGGTTATCCACCAAGACTTCACCCCGCCTATCAAATATGATGCCCCTGGAGGGGGAAATATCCTGCAATCGAATGCGGTTGTGCTCTGACTTGGACCGGTAGACCGGGCCATTCAAAATCTGCAGGAACCAAAGCCTGAGGATCAAGACGCCAAATACCACCAGGACAAAAAGCGTGGCCCTTCGGATCTGCTTGTTAAAGACTTGAAAGGAGGCTGGATCGAAATCTGATGTCTTCAAGGTAATCCCAGATCTGTTTTATTTACTATTTCTTGATCTCTCGACCCTGTCCCATTCGCCGGGCCAGAGCCCCTTCCATGAGAGGCGGCCAGTAGGTGCCCTGGAGTAACCCCAGGTTCATCTTTGGGGGAAATCCCTCTCAGGCGATTGATCAGATAGAACAGGACAGGCGCACAGAGGCCAGTACATACTGCGGAACTCGCTGATATCAATATGGGATACTTTGAAAAGACGACCTCTTTTGAAAAGAGGGCAATCACCGAAAAAAAAACAAGCTTTTTAAATAATACCGCCGAAGATACAAGAAGTATCTGGCCTTTTGGGTGATTAAGGTCAAAGATGCGGGACCCCAGATAGATTCCACCGAAGACGCAAATATAGAGGAAGGCAAAAAGCCCGTCCAACCCGCCGGAGAGCTTGTCGATTAAGAGCCCCTGCCCGAAGGCAAAGGCCCCAGTGGCGACCCGCCCGTAAAAGAGAAAGAGATATGCGGTTAGAATGGTTAAGAGATCCAACTCAAAAAGGTCCGAACCAACGAAGTTGGCCAAGTTCCCTTTGATCAGGGTGAAAACGAGCCCCAAGAACCACGTAAAGAGATAGAAGATTACTTCTTTTTTTCTTGAGGGTTCGACGATTCTTGCTCCTTTAAGATCACCAAGACTTCTTCCAGTTTGGAAAAATCAACGGCAGGTCTGAGCTTAATATCCTTGAAGAATTCTCCTGAAACCTGATTTATTTCAGAGATCCGGCCCACCGGCAGCCCTTTTGGGAAGACGCCTCCAAGCCCCGAGGTAACGACCAGGTCTTCAACCGCCACATCGCTGGATTTTGCCACATAATCCAGTTTGCAGATCTCGGTGGAAGCCCCTTTTGCTATGCCCCTGTCCCTGGACCGCTGGATCAGGCAGTCAACCGCACTGTTTTGATCTATAATCAGTAAGACCTTTGCGTAATTTGGTGAGATGGAGACGATCCTGCCCACAACACCGCTGGCATTCACCACAGGCATGCTTGGCCTCAACCCTGCCCGATTCCCTTTGTCAATAACGATCGATTTAAACCATCCGGTGGGGTCCCTCCCTATGACCTGCGCGGCAAGTACCGGACGATTGATTGCCTCTTTAAACTGGAGAAGATCCTTGAGCCTTTCATGGGTGGTCAGCAATTCACGGTACCGGCTGTTCTCTGCACCCAGGGCATCCACTTTGCTCTTCAATTGTCTATTTTCATGGCGCAGGTTGACCAGGTAAAAATAGTTTTCCCAGAAGTCCTCTGCCGCAGCAACTGTTTGTTTTATGAAGTTTTGAAGGGGGGCAGTGATCTCTATGATGATCTGCTCAACAGGGTTCCATGAGGGTCTCTGGCCGGAACTGGACAATAGCATGAACAATACAAAACAAACAAAAAGGATCCCTATCCATATTTTGTAAAAGCCTCTTACATCTTTCAATGTCTAAATTCATCCCCGCTTTGCTCTGGAGTTTTTTTTGAGGGGATAGGTGGCCCTAAATGGTGCTAGGTTATTGTAACGTCTCTCAGGATTGAGAGATTGTCTAAGGTTTTTCCAGAACCAAGAACAACTGTCGAAAGAGGGTCTTCAGTGACCGTTATGGGAAGCTTTGTTTCCTCTCTTAAGAGGACGTCAATATTCCTGAGGAGCGAACCACCGCCCGTCATTACGATCCCCGTATCCACAATGTCGGCTGCCAATTCAGGGGGGGTTTGCTCCAAGGCAATGCGCACGGTCTCAATGATGGTCTCCACCTGCTCAGAGATGGCCCTCCTTACCTCTTCCGAATCTATGGTCAGGATTTTTGGGATACCGGTCACTAAATCTCGTCCCTTGACTTCAATGGTGTCTACCTGCTGGCTGGGAAAGGCATTGCCAATGGTCGTCTTTATGATCTCAGCCGTACCGATCCCAATCAGGAGATTATATTTTCTTTTTATGTGTTGCAAGATGGCTTCGTCCATTTTATCGCCACCTACCCTTACCGACTTGCTGTACACAATTCCGGAAAGTGATATGACAGCAACCTCGGTAGTTCCGCCTCCGATGTCAACCACCATATTGGCCGTGGGCTCCGTAACCGGCAGTCCCGCGCCAATGGCAGCCGCCATTGGTTCCTCGATAAGGAAGACCTCCCTCGCCCCGGCCGATTCTGCAGATTCACGAACGGCCCTCTTCTCAACCTGTGTGATTCCACTGGGCACACAGATAATAATTCTGGGCCTGACCAATGTCCTGCGGTGATGTACGGTCCTTATAAAATGGCGAAGCATCGCTTCGGTGATTTCAAAATCCGCAATCACGCCATCCTTCATGGGACGAATGGCCACAATATTCCCAGGGGTCCGGCCCAACATCATCTTTGCCTCTTTCCCCACCGCCAGCACCTTGTTGGCGCCCTTGGCCGTCTTCTTGATGGCCACCACAGAGGGCTCGTGCAAGACAATCCCTTTGCCTTTCATATAGACGAGGGTGTTGGCTGTCCCAAGATCTATGGCCAGATCATTGGAGAACAACCCCAAAAGAGGATCAAATATCATTAGTCTCTCCTTTCTTTCTCATGAAACTTCTCAGATTCGAAGTTGCGCAAGGCGGATGAGAGCCCGCATGTAGAAATAGGCAAAAAAAATTGATTTGTCTTGACAAATTCTCTGATCCATGATCTACTGAATATTTATAGTAATTCAAGAAGAGGGAATCGATGACACCATGAAAAGGACTTATCAACCCAGCAATATCAAAAGGGCACGAACTCACGGGTTCAGGGCCAGAATGCGAACAAAAGGCGGCAAAAACATATTAAAGAGAAGGAGGGCAAGGGGACGAAAACGATTAACCGTATAGCATCTCTGTTAGACCTGAACGATCCCCTTCTTCTTTATGGGAGATTTTACCTTTCCAAAGAGTGAGAGGTTATTGAATCGATCTGATTTTGTCAATTCAAATCGGTGTGGTAAGCGGTATCACACCAGACATTTTTTGATCATTGTCAAGCAAAACGGGCTGAACATTACGAGATTGGGGGTTACAGTAAGTAAAAAGGCGGGCAACGCGGTCAAAAGGAATCGGACCAAGCGGTTGATCAGGGAATCCTTCAGGCTTAATAAGGCATATCTCCCCCAAGGATATGATATCGTCGTCGTAGCCAAGAAGGATGCCAGCTATCTGGATCTCCGAAGAACCAAAAAGGAACTTGCAGAAATCTTCATTGATAGAAATATCTGCGTATAAACTCAGGTATGTACCTATTGGCCTGATAACCCTATACCAAAAATTTTTCTCACCTTTTTGGCCTCCTTCCTGTCGTTTTTATCCCACATGCTCAACTTATGCCCACCATGCTTTTAAGGAGTATGGTATCGTCAAGGGCGGGGCGCTGGCTCTCATCAGGATCTGTAAGTGTAACCCCTTGCATCCCGGCGGGTACGATCCCCTTGTATGAGAGCAGAGGCGAGTTGTGGTGCGCGGTGCTTCATGTGTGAACGCTTCATTCCCTGACCGCGCTTCCTGACTTACAAGAAGTCCCACGCCTGTTCATTTGATGATGCCATAGCAGTGCAATTTTGTGACTGGGTAGTTGAAATGGAAAAAAGAACCATAGTGGCCTTTGTTTTATCTTTTGTGATACTGGTCGGGTGGTCCGTCTTTTTCGGACCAAAACAAAAACAGGCGCCGAAGGAGGGAAATTTGCCTCCCGTGGAAGCGCCGGCCAAGTCGTCACCTCAGGCCCCAAAGTCTACTGAATTGGCCCCTCCGGCCCCTTCTCAGAAACCTGTGGAAACCCCAAGCAAAAAACCCACAAGGGCAGATGAAAAGGAGGTGGAGATCGACACTCCCCTTTACAGGGCCATTTTTTCTAATGTGGGTCCTACCATAAAGAGCTTTAAGTTAAAAAAATACTATCAGACCGTTGCCCCAAATTCTCCGTGGGTCGAACTTGTCAATCTCAAAGATGGTGAGGGCCGTTTCTTGATCGCAGATTTTAAGGTCCCTTCTTCCACCCAACCCGGGGGTACTATTTACCGCGTGGATCAGGAGGCCATACAACTGGGACCTGATTCATCCCCCAAACACTTGGTTTTCAGCACTACCACCCCTGATGGTCTCATGATCAAACAGACCTTTCGGTTTTATCCGGATCAATACAGGGTGGACTTGGCCATCGATGCCGCCAACCAGTCAGAAAGGCAGATCCGGGGGGCCTTTTTGGCAGGGTTAGGGACCATGTCACAAGAAAAGAAGGGGTATTATTCTTTTGTAGGTCTGGCAGTATTCCTCAATGACAAACTTGAGGAATTGGACCCCGATGACTTGTCCGAAGGGAAGGTTCTCAAAGGCCGGGTCGGATGGATGGCCTATGAGAACGACTATTTCATGTTCGCCATAGTTCCGGAGATACCGTCAAAGGGAATTTTTGAGGGGCGCCTTTTGAAAACGGGGCTGTTGGAAGGGACCTGCCTGACGCCCTCTCTAGATCTAAATCCTTCTCAAGGGGCCTCTTACCAATATGAGCTTTATCTGGGCCCGAGAGACCTTGGTGTCTTGAAACAGTTTGGGCATCATCTGGATCGAGCGATCAATTTCGGGTGGACCGACATCATTGCAAAGCCACTCCTCTATGTATTGCGCTTTTTCTACAATTTTATTCACAACTACGGAGTAGCCATTATCTTGCTGACCGTTCTGGTCAAGATCCTCTTTTGGCCCCTTACCCATAAGAGCTATAAGTCCATGAAGGAGATGCAGAAACTTCAGCCCCGAATGGCCAAGATCAGGGAAAAACACAAGAATGATAAGCAGAAAATGAACCAGGAAATGATGGCCCTCTATAAAACCTATAAGGTAAACCCCATGGGGGGATGTTTGCCCATGGTCATTCAACTCCCCGTCTTTTTTGCTTTGTTTAGGGTTCTGGGAAGTTCCATCGAACTGAGGCATGCCCCTTTTATCCTATGGATAAAAGATCTTTCAGCCCCCGATCGATTGTTTCACTTTCCATTTGAGATCCCCTTTATGACCCCCCCATATGGGATACCGGTCCTGACACTGCTGATGGGTGCATCCATGTTTATTCAACAAAAAATGACCCCAACCCCGGGTGATCCGGCTCAGGCCAAGATCATGATGTTTTTGCCTATCGTCTTTACCTTTATGTTTATTAACTTTCCCTCTGGCCTTGTGCTTTACTGGTTAGTCAACAATCTCCTTTCCATAGGCCAGCAGTACAATATTCACAAGAGACCGGCATAATATCTGGAGGAAGACAATGGAAACTGCGGACACATTTGAATTTGAGGCAAAAACCGATGAGGAAGCCATTGAAAACGCGTGCCGCCAACTGAATCTAACACGGGAAGAGATGGAAATTGAGATATTGGAGCCCGGTTCTGCAGGGATCTTTGGGTTGGTGGGCGGCAGGAAGGCCAGAATCAAGGTCACCGTCTCAAGGCAGGAACCCGAAGTCCCGGAGAAGGAAGATGGGATCGCCATCGCAAAGGAGGCATTGGAAAGGATTCTGGCCCTGATCCCCATGGAAGGGACCACGGTGAAGGCGGAACCAGTCGATGAAGCCATAGTCCTGAACATCGAAGGCGACAAATCGGGCCTGCTGATTGGGCGCAAGGGGAGGACCCTGGACGCCTTTCAGTTCATTGTAAACAAGATCGTAAATAAAAAGCTGGAAAGAAGAGCCCGGGTAGTCGTGGACTCTGAAAACTACCGTCAGAGGAGGCGAGATTTCTTGACTCAAATGGCCCTGAGGATGGGTGACAAGGCCAAAAAGACCCAGAGGCCCGTGAGCACCAACCTTCTGAACCCTCATGACAGGAGGATCGTGCATCTTGCCCTCAGGGAGGACGAGGAATTGGGCACCAAGGGCAGGGGGGAAGGGGTCTTGAAAAAAGTCGTTATTATCCCCCGGCGAAATAGTTTTTCAAAGTCTTAATGATTCCAATAATTTTAACCCCGATGTTGCATCAAGATTCACCCGGGTACGCCGAACAAACATCCTTGCAGGTTGCAACTATTGACAAGTTGCGGGAATTCCTGCAACATCGGAGGGAATTCCTCAGTTAGCCCCAAGATAGAGGTTTAAGTCCGCAAGAATTAGTGCTTTCGGTGGGATCTGAATATGCCCTCAGACGAGGATACTATCGCCGCCATAGCCACGCCCATTGGCCAGGCCGGGATCGGTATCGTACGTGTAAGTGGTCCTCGGGCTTACGGGATTGCCGAAAAGATCTTTACGCCCAAAAATTCCATTCAGAGGCTTCAAAGCCATCGCCTTTACCTGGGGCGTCTAAATGATCCTTCATCTGGAGAGATGATCGATGAGGTCCTGCTCTCCTGTATGAAGGCCCCCCGTTCCTACACCCGCGAAGACGTCATTGAAATCAACTCCCACAGCGGCTACGTCCTGCTTTCAAAAATCCTCCAGGTGGTACTGGACCAGGGAGCCAGACAAGCTGAGCCTGGAGAATTCACGCTGAGGGCCTTTTTGAATGGCAGAATTGATCTCACCCAGGCAGAAGCCGTTGCGGATCTTCTCAATTCCAAGACAGATCGGGGCCTTACTCTGGCATCTCGACAGATCAAAGGATCGTTCAGAAAAAAGATCGAGGCGTTGCGTCTGAAGGTGGTGGATATACTTGCACAAGTAGAAGTGGCTATTGATTTCCCTGAAGAGGAAGCAGAAATCCTATCCAGGGAAAGGACTGCGGACATCATCGAGGAGGGGGTCATCACCGCAATTGATGGCCTGGTGAGGGCCCATGGAGAAGGGAGGATTTGGGTAGACGGGATAAACACCGTGATCGTGGGCCGTGTCAACGCGGGTAAATCGAGCCTCCTGAATCGCCTCTTGAATGAAGAACGTGCGATTGTAACCCACATCCCCGGCACCACAAGGGACATCATTGAATCCACTGTCACCGTTGAGGGACTGCCCCTTAAAATCATGGATACTGCTGGTTTGAGAAAAGTCAGGGGAGAAGCGGAAAAGATGGGGATTCATTTGACCGAACAAAAGTTGGCAGAAGCCGACTTCTTATTGGTGGTGATTGATCGAAGCCGCCCGATGAATGAAGATGACAATAAGATCCTTGCAAAAGCTCGGGCGAAAAAGGCGTTAATCGTCCTTAACAAGATTGATTTACCTTCCGGGCTCCAAAAAAAGGACCATGAGGAGGTGCTGTCGGGTTTTCCTGTTGTCGAGATATCGGCGCTTACGGGTCAGGGGCTTGAAGCGTTAAAGAAGGCCATTGCGGCGTGTATCATGGAAAGTCACATAGATATGACGGTTTCCCACATCGCACCCAATTTGAGACACAAACAGGCCTTGACCCATGCGGCCGGCTTTTTCAGAAACGCTGCCCATAGTGCAAGGGAGCATGCACCCATGGAAATCGTTGCCCTTGAACTCAAGAGTGGACTCGACGCTTTAGGAGAGATAACAGGGGAGACCACCAGCGAAGAGGTCTTGGATAAAATATTCAGCCAATTTTGTCTGGGGAAGTGAAAGGGGTTACCAAATAGGTTGGCATGCCAAATATTGTTATCATTGTCCTGGCAATAATCCTCATGGCCGGGCTTCTAAGATTTGAGAAAAGGGGTAATCGAAAGGGCCTGGTTCCCACAAAGACCGCTCTTTCTTTGCTGTTTATCATCGCAGCCATTGTTCAGCCCCACCCATTCCCCTCTTATTTTTACCTTCTTCTGGTGGGGTTCATCTTCTGTCTGGGTGGAGATGTCTTTCTGGCCCTCCCCCAGAAAAGGGCATTCCTTTTAGGGTTGATCTCCTTCCTGGTAGGGCATATTGTTTATATTGTTGCATTTTTTAGTGCGGCAGAAATAGGCCAATGGACCTGGATAGGATCCCTGGTAGTCATTGTCATCAGCGGTTGGGTCTATGTGTGGCTCAGACCTCATCTTGGGGCAATGAATATCCCTGTGTTGGTATATATCATTGTCATTACAGCGATGTTTGGAGGGGCATGGTCGATTCTTGGAGATTCCAGCCTGAGGCTCACTGGAAGAGTAATGGTGTTTGGAGGAGCCGCGCTGTTCTATTTTTCTGATATTTTCGTTGCGAGGGACCGGTTCTTTAAGAGTGAATTTTTTAACAGGCTGGTGGGGCTACCCATGTATTACGCAGGACAATTCCTGCTTGCATTCTCGGTGGGGGTGTTATCGCAGTTGGATTAGATCCCTATGAGCTAGTTGGGTACACTACGCAATTCGCATCAGAAAAATCGAGGCATGGGGAAAACCCATTTGAATCGTCAAAAGGAGACGCGATCTATGGAACATGCGATGGAAGACGAAGGGATGCATTACGAAGGGACCTGTATCAGACCACCCAGCGAGGCCATGAGCATTTTACTCCAGGTTACCCTAGGCTGTTCCCATAACAAATGTACCTTTTGCGGGACCTACAAGGATAAGAGGTTCAGTATAAAGGATGATGACATTATTCTGAGCGATATCCTGTTTGCATCCAAATATATGAAACGGCAGGACAGGGTGTTCCTTATGGATGGTGATGCGCTTATAATCCCTCAAAAGAGGCTTATGTGGATTCTCGAACAGATTAGAGAGCACCTGCCATGGGTCAGGAGGGTTGGGGCCTATGCAAACGCAAAAAGCATTAGGATGAAGTCCCTGGAGGAACTGATCGAGTTAAAGGAAACCGGGCTCGGCATCCTTTACCTGGGTGTGGAGACCGGGGAAGAGGCGCTTCTGAAAAAGATCCGTAAGGGCGCCAGCTCACAAAACCTGATCAAAATGGGAAGGAAGGTCAGGGAAGCGGGGATTAAGCTTTCGGTTACCGTCTTGATTGGCATTGGCGGTAAGGAAGGGTCTCTTAGGCATGCCAGGGCCACAGGGGAACTTCTTAGCGCCATGGATCCAAATTATGTGGGGGCACTTACGGTGATGCTGATTCCCGGCACCCAGCTTTACCAGGAGTTCGAAGAGGGCAGGCTCGAATTGCCGGGTCAAAAGGAGCTGTTGTTGGAATTGAGGGAAATGGTTGCTCACACGAACTTGAGCAGAGGGCTCTTTTTTTCTAACCATGCATCCAATTATCTTCCCATAAGGGCCAGGCTCCCGAAGGGTAAGCAGCAGGCCCTTGATGAGATCGACAGCGCCCTCAGAGGGGATGTGGGTCTCAGGCCGGAGTGGATGAGGGCACTTTGAGTTCCCCCAGGGAATGGTTCCATGAATTCGCTTGACCCTACACCCATACTTGCCCTATATTTCCCGAAAAAAGTCCATTTGGGACATCACCGAAGAAATCGGTCAACTGCTAGAACGGAGGTTTGATATGGATAATTTTTTGGAAGAAAGACCAAAAAATCCTCTTAAGATTCAGGACAATACCTTTAGAGACGGGCACCAGTCATTGCTGGCAACGAGAATGCGGACCGAAGACATGCTCCCCATTGCCGAAAGAATGGACAACATTGGTTTTTGGGCCATGGAGGTATGGGGGGGGGCTACCTTTGATACCATGCACCGTTTTTTGGCTGAAGACCCCTTTGAGCGGATAAGGACCCTGAAGAAGTACATCAAAAAGACGCCATTTTCCATGCTGCTGCGGGGACAGAACCTTGTGGGGTACAGGAACTACGCAGATGACGTGGCCCGGTTATTTGTGGATAAGGCCTGCGAAGCGGGCATGGATGTGTTTAGGGTCTTTGATGCCCTGAATGATTTCCGCAATTTTCGGACGGTCGTGGAGAGGATAAAGGCCAATGAAAAGCATTTTCAGGGTACCATCTGCTATACCTTGACAGAGAGGCGGATGGGAGGCGACGTATTCAATCTGGATTATTATGTGGGCAAGGCCAAAGAAATAGAGGACATGGGCGCAGACACCCTCTGTCTCAAAGACATGGCTGGCATAATGTCCCCGTTTGATATTGCCAAGCTTGTCACTGTGCTCAAGAGGCAGATCAGCATTCCCATACACCTCCACACGCACTACACGAGCGGCATGGCCTCCATGGTCTATCTGGAGGCCATCAAGGCCGGGGTAGACATTGTGGACACCTGTCTGGCCCCATTTGCCCTGAGGACCTCCCAGCCTGCTGTAGAGCCCATTGTGGCGACCCTGTACGGGACTACAAGGGACCCCGGTTTGGACCTGAATCTCCTGCTGGAATTGGGGGATTATATTGAGACCATTGCGCCCAAGTATCGAGATTATCTGGCCAAGCACAGGATGTCCGTAATTGATACGGGGGTGCTGGCTCACCAGGTGCCAGGCGGGATGATTTCCAATCTTGTCAGTCAGCTACGTGATGCCAAGGCCCTGGATCGCTTGCCCGAGGTATACAAGGAGGTGGCCGTGACCCGGAAGGAACTGGGTATGCCTCCCCTGGTTACCCCCACCAGCCAGATAGTCGGAGTGCAGGCCGTGTTGAATGTCCTCTTTGGGAGATATAAGATGGTGACCAATGAGGTGAAGGATCTGGTCTACGGCCTTTATGGAAAGACTCCCATCCCTGTTGACCCGGAGGTTCAGAAAATGATTCTAAAGAATTATAAACGGGGTGAGAAACCTGTAACAGGACGGGCAGCGGATTATTTGGAGCCAGAACTGGATAAGGTAAGAGAAAAAATGGGAGACCTGCCCAAGGACGACTTTGATCTGATCATCTGCGCCCTCTACCCCAGCACGGGGGAGCAATTCCTCAAATGGAAGTATGGTCTCGAAGAAAGGCCTTCGACGGTCAAACCAAAGACGATGGAAGATGTCCAGAAAGAGGATGAGGCCGTAGCGCAGGCCCTTGAAAAGGTGCGTGCAGGCATCTGAACGGCGTCCTGATTTGTCCGATTGTTTTTGTAGGGGATGGAGCCAGAACAGGGTTCCATCCCCTTTTTATCTTCCAGCGCCAGATCGGACCGAAGCTTCACAATTCGGTTGAATTTGGGATTCCCCTTTTGGAAGGCACAGAATCATCCTCTAAAGGCCGTAGCCTTGAAAGTCCTGGGTTTCATAGGCATCAACGTCCTGCCCGGGTAATGCATCCAGTTCCGAATCGGCCAGTGCATACTCAAGATCATCTTCAAACTCATCAATCTCCTCAAACTCTTCCCCTTGATCATCCGTAACCGCGTGGAGACGGGATAAAACGCTGCCGGAAAGGTTCTTCATGCGGCCGAGCCTTTCCAGTTCCTGCTGGCAGGAGACACACAACCTTGCCTCCGGGACAATGATAAGCCGTTCCCGCGGAATCGGCTCTCCACACTCTTCGCACTCGCAGCAGCTTTCGTCTTTGGAGATTTTTCGGATCAGTTCCTCTATCATTCTCAGCTCTTTTGTTTTTCTCTCGATGAGATTGTAGCTGTTTCGGACCGAGATTTCTCGTTGTGCCTGATCAAACTCATCCATGATGTTTTCACCATATACTTGATCGTTGTATTCTCTCTGGTTCTCCATCAATCGATGGAGGGCCTGTTCGAATTGTCTTTTTTTTTCGTCAAGTTGTTCTAGAATTTTTTTTCCCCTGTGCTCCATCCCGTTTACTCCTTTTCTTCTCTAGGGATTTTTTCTCTTGCATGCAATCCGTAACGACCATTCAAGCCTCGATCGCCGGCAAAAGCGAAGGAATGTTAGTCACTTTTCTCTGTTTGTCAATGGAAAAACAGCATCACGTTTGAAGAAGCGTTTTGTTTTCTTGATTAGGCACACCTTTTTCTCTATACTCACGCAACATGTATTATTCCGACATAGAAAAC
>JABMQV010000011.1 GCA_013203065.1 Desulfobacteraceae bacterium
ACCTTTGAACCCCTGAACCTTTGAACCCGTGAACGGCTACCATCTATTATTCCGTGTATACACCTATCCCTTCACTGCTCCAAAGGTCAGCCCCCTGATAATATACCGCTGCATGAACCAGGCGGCGGCCAGTGTCGGCAGCATAGCAAGCGTCGCGTACGCCGTCAAGGATCCGATTACGCCTTCTGTGGCGGACCAGTATGTCGACAGCCCTATGGTCATTGTCGTGACTTTTGCCCTTGTAAACAGAAAGGCGAAAAGGAACTCATTCCAGGAGAAGACAAGACAAAAAATCGTTGTGATTGCCGCGCCCGGTTTTATCAGAGGGAATATGATCTTCCGAATGATATCTATCCGGCCATAGCCATCCACCATCGCCGCCTGCTCGAGTTCCACCGGGATCTCTCTGAAAAACCCGAATAATAAAAAGATGGCAAAGGACATATTAAAATATAGATACAGCAGGGTGAGTCCAGCGTGGGTATCCAGGAGCCCGAGGTTTTTGAACCAGAAAAACAACGGAATAGCCGCTACTGCAGGAGGAAACATCCTCGTTGAAATGGTGACAAAAAGCAGATGCCCGGAACCGGTGTTGAATCGGGCAAAGCTGTAAGCGGCAGGCAAGGACACCATCATCACCAGGATTGTGCTGAGGCCGGCTACGAGAAGCGTGTTAAGCATTTCCCTGAAGAATGCCTTTTCGCCAGAAAATATGTAGATGTAGTTTTCAAGAGTAGGGGAAAAGAGCAGTAATTTTTTGAGGTCTGTATGGTAAATATCAGCGCTGGTCTTGAATGAGTTTATATCAATCCATACAATCGGTAAAAGAAATACACACAAGACAGCCACTGTGGCTACCCAAAACAAAAATGATCGTAGTCTCATTTCTCTTTCTCCTCTTAGGGCTTACGCAAGCCCTTAAGCTTTAGGCACTTCCGGCTCCCAGGGCCTTCATCAACTGCCGGAATAAGATTACACAGACAACAAGGGTCAGAAACAGAGAGATTATTGCCATGCTCGATCCTACCCCTATGTCAAAGTAAACAAATGCAGTTCGGTAAACCTGCCAATCCAGCAGCTCTGTCCCAACACCACCTCGTGTCGTTGCATAGAGGGGGTCGAACAGCCTGATCAACCACATGGTCCTGAGCAGGATGATGATCATGATCAAGGGCATCAACATGGGCAAAGTTAATCTCCGAAAGGTATACCAGGGAGAAGCGCCATAAACCCATGCCGCTTCAAAGGAATCTCTCGGCAGGCTTTTCAAACCTGCAAGCAGAACAAATATAGAGAAAGGGGTCCATTGCCATATGGAAATAGCCGCAACAGCATACAACGCAAATCCTGGTGATAAAAACAGGACTTTGGAAAATCCAAGGCTAGTCAAGATTACATTCATGATACCAAAATCATATTGATAAAAGAACTTCCACATCATCGACACGGCCATGGGGGAGATAAGGAGAGGCAGGAGTATGATTCCTCGAATAGCGTTTTGTCCTTTAAAGTCCCGGTTAAACAGAAGCGCTACTGCCATACCAACACTTAGTTCAATAACGATACTTAAAACCAGAATCTGGAACGTACGACCGATGGCCTCCCAAAATTCCGAATCCTGCAACACCTCTCGAAAGTTCTCCAGTCCGATAAATAAAGGGTCTTTTACCATGCCCCACTCATGAAAAGAGTAATACAGGCAGTAAAAGGTTGGATAGATCGCAAATATCGCCAGCATCAAGAAAAGGGGAATGATAAGCATCCACTTAAAATACCTCTCACTGAGGACGATTCCCCAAAATGTTCTTTCCCCAAGCACGACCTCATTTTCCTGATCGATCATTCAAATCACCTCATCATTTTGTCGCTTTTAAATGTTCTGCAAGTGGTGCCGTCTTCTCTTATGTTTCATAGGCCAAAAGCTTAAAAAAGGTTCCCTGTCACTCTGCTTCACGGGGAATGGTGTTCTCCTTATCGAACAGGTGAATACTCTCCGGGCTGAAGCCCAGCCATACACTCTCTCCTACCGCCCCCGCCCTTTCCCCCGGGACGAGCACCTTGACTTCAGTGTTACCGAAATTTTCGAGGTTTACCGTCAAGATTGCACTCTCTCCATGAAATTCAATAAGCTCGACAGAGCCGTCGAGGGGTGTCTCTTCTTCCTTGCTCAGAGATAGCTTAATCTCATGGGGGCGGACACCCATGGTGATTTCTGAGCCCACATATCTCTGATCAACCTTTCTCGCAATTCGAAAGGTCATCTTTCCTTGCTTGGCAGGTATGGAAACCTCCTGTGGGGTCTCTATCTCGGCATCCATGAAGTTCATTTGCGGTTCACCCACAAAGTTGGCCACAAACCTGTTTGCCGGCCTATTCCAGATCTCATCCACCGTACCGATCTGTTGGAGATCACCAAAGTTCATCACTGCCAGGCGATCGCAGAGAGAAACCGCTTCCTTCTGATCATGGGTAACATAGATGGTGGTTAGATTTAGTTCGTCATGGAGTCTGCGGATTCGTGCCCTCATTTCAGCACGTACGCGCTGATCCATATGCGAGATGGGTTCATCGAGAAGCGTTACGTTTGGGTCGCGGACGAGGGCGCGGGCTAAGGAAACCCTCTGCTGGTGACCACCACTCAGGGAGGATGGCTTTTTATTGAGGATGTCGGTCAGGTCAAGTTCCTCGGCGATAGAGCTGACCTTTTTGTCCACCTCATTCTTGGCCATTCCTTCTGCCCGAAGGGGGAAGGCGATATTTTCGTATACGCTCATAAGCGGAAACAGGGCATATGATTCAAAGGCCAGGGCAAGGTTCCTTTCACTGGGGGTCAACTCATTGACAACCTTGCCGTCAAACAGGATCTCCCCTTTTGTAATTTCCTCCAGCCCCGCGATCATCCGGAGCATGCTGCTCTTTCCACATCCGGAGGGACCCAGAATCGCCAGGAACTCCCCATCTTCACAGTCGAAACTGACGTCTTTGACGGCCTCTACAGTGCCCCCATAGGTCTTATAAACGTGGTCAATAGTCACTCTACTCACGCTACACCCCCTATCTCTTGGATATCTTTACGGTCTTTTCAAAGAAAAGTATGCAGTCCTGGTCAAAGTCCAGCCAAACCTTTTCAGACATATCATACCGAGCCCCCTCCTCAATGTTTACCTGAAGGAACCGGTCCTTTAACTCGAAAGTGCATATGGCGCCATGTGGGTTATGGGCAACGGCATAGACGGGTAGCTGAAAGGAGTTGTCCGAAATCTTATCCCTGGATAACTTGATATGGGCAGACCTGATACCGAGACGAACTGCAAGTCTGTCACCGTCTTGCCGTGCCGCCCTTTCAGCCGCCTCTCTCAATCTGTCCTGAATCGGGATGGTAAAATCATCTCCCGCACTAAACAACATCTTCCCATCTTTGGTAACGATTTCGCCGTCCACCAGATTGGTGGGAGGGTCTCCGATAAATCGTGCCACGAAATCAGTTGAGGGGGTATAATAGACTTCTTCAGGCGTGCCAATCTGTTCAATGACACCTCTTCTCAAGACCGCAACCCGATCAGACAATCCCAGGGCCTCGTTATAATCGTGGGTGACATAAATAATGGTGGTTCCGAGCTGGCTGGAGAGCTTCTTAAGGGCTGTCTGGGTTGAGAATTTCAACCTCGAATCGAGGTGAGCGATGGGTTCGTCAAGCAAGTAAACCTGAGGTCTTCTTACCATTACCCTTGCAAGAGAGACCCGTTGCTTTTCTCCCCCGCTGAGCTGAGTGGGCATTCTTTCCAGTAATCCTGTGATCCCCAGAAAACCGGCAATTTCTTCGATCCGCGTTTTTTCCTCCCGTGGCGATAACTTTTCTTTTCTCTTTGGTGCCCGCAGGGGGAAGGCTATGTTTTCATAAACGGAAAAGTGGGAGTAAAGATTGTAGGTCTCAAAGGCCATGGCCACATTTCTTTCCTGAGGGGGAAGTTCATTAACCTCACGATCACCAAAATATATGGTGCCTGATGTGACCTTCTCTATGCCGGCCACCATCTTGAGAATTGTCGTCTTTCCCGCCCCTGCGGGGCCGATGATAGAGAAGAACTCTCCCTCCTTGCAATCAAAGCTCACATCATTAACGGCCCTCTTCTTTCCATACATCTTGGTCACATTCTCAAGCCTTACTTGCGCCATGACTATTCCTCCTCCTCTTCCTTTATTGGAGGACCGTATTTAAATATGGCGAGAAAGGCAATAACTCCAACGATTGCTCCCACCCATAAGGGAACAAATCTTTCCAAGAGCCCCAGCCACAAAAAAATAGTACCGACAAATGCAAAAATCCCCCAAACAATTCTATCTCCCAACGTCATCTGTGGTAATATCATTTACACCCCCCAATTCTTGATTATTGGAAGCCCATCACTAAATGAATCAAGCAGCTTAACCTTATAAAACATCTTCACATCACGGATAGAAGTCACTGACAATTCTAGTCAGGACAGATGCCATCAGAAATTATTGAAAATGCAAATCTTAATGTATCGAAAGCATGATCTTTTTTGGTAACTCTGAATTTACTCTCTTCAACTTCAATGACACCAAGAAAGGCACCCCATAAAAAATCAGCTAAAGGAGCTATTTCCACTTTTTTTATTAGACCCAATTTTATGGAATGAGAGAGAAGCCCTCGCATAGTTTCAAAATTTGCTTGTGCACGGTGATTTATTTTTTGAAGTGTTTCTTTAGACATTGCTGAAAAATGGTTGCCCTGCAGAAATGCCAAAAGAGTCCTTATTCCCTCAGGGTCATATTCGTAAGCGTGCCAAAGCGCTTTGAAAATGCCCTCAAATAGTTTTTTGCAAGTAGAGTATTTGTGTTCCAACACGCGGCTTTCAAGTTTGACTAACTCTCTCCCTATTTCTTCAAGGACCGGCATCATCAAGGCTATATACACTTCTTGTTTGTTTTTGAAATACAGATATACTGTCCCTTTACTTATTCCAGCTTTCTTGGCTATTCCCTCCACGGTGGTGTTTCTGAACCCTTTCTGAAGAAACACCTTTTTCGCAGCAGCTTGTATCTCTTGAATTCGTATATCTTTATCTTTGACCCGAGGTTTTTTCATTGCCTAAGACCTTACAATTACCTATGTCGAGTAAAAACCGCTCGCCTGTTTGTGGTCAGTTTCCGGTGATACCAGGTCAAAAAGCGGATGACGAAGATCTCCGATCGTTTTTCAATCATTCAGGAGTGTATCAATGGTTCCGATCCGTTCTGATAAAGGATTTTGACTGACCGTCAGTCACTTTTGAATGACTTGAAACCGAATGTCAAGCAAAAAAAAATAATATCGAGATGATCTCGGTCATCATGGATGCGTCCTCGGGTTTGGCCCGTTAAAATCCGGTCGGCGGCTTTGTAAGAGATCCCTTGGAGTCGAGTCCTGCTATGAATGTTTGTGTCTATCCCGCTCCTCTGGTCATGGAGATGCCGAAGGTATCCTGCTCATTTTCTTCAGCGCGAGCCGGTTTTCCGCCCAGGACCTCGACCATATAGTCCCACAGGATACGGCCCATCTCTTCCAGACTGCGTTTGCCGTCGGCGATCTCGCCTGCGTTGACGTCCATATCGCTCCCCATGTTTTGCCATGCGGCGGTGTTGCTGGAAATCTTGATGGTGGGCATCAGCGGTGCACCTACGGGCGAGCCGCGGCCGGTGGTGAAGAGACAGACCTGGCAGCCGGCTCCCAACAGCCCGCCCAGGGACTCTATGTCGTAGCCCGGGGTGTCCATCAGGACCAGTCCTCGACCCGAGGGCCGATCGGCATACCTGATGACTTCCTGGATCACGCTACGGCCGCCTTTGACGATGCAACCCAGGGATTTTTCCATGATGCTCGACAATCCGCCGTCCATATTGCCGGGGGCAATGGCCAGGTGGGCTTTGTCCCCCAGCATCTCGCGAGCCAATTCTTCGGCATTGTTGATGATGGTTCGGATGCGTTCGGCCACCTGAGCGTCCTTGGCTCTGGCCTGCAACAGATGCATGGTGCCGATCATTTCCGTGGTCTCGGCCATAATGACCGTGCCGCCGTGTCCGACCGCCCAGTCCGATACGATGCCGACGGTCGGATTGGCCGTCACGCCGGACAAGGCATCCGACCCGCCGCACTGCAGGCCTAAAATCAATTCGCTCATGGGGTGCGGTTCGCGGGCCTGGGATGAAATTTTATCTATCAGAGCTTTGGCCAGTTTGATGCCTTTTTCCACAGTCTTGCGTGACCCGCCCGATTTCTGGATTTCGAAGAACTCCACCGGCCGGCCCGAAGCGGCAATCTCTTCGGCCAACTTTTGCCCGTTCAAGAGCTCGCAACCCAGCCCCACCAGTACGACAGCTCCTGTATTTGGATGCGTGCCGCAGCCGGACAAGACCCGCATGGCCCGATCGTTGTCCTTTCCCACGCGGCCACAGCCGTGGGCGTGTTCCACGGTCACGGCTTCCGGGACGGCCCGGCCTATGGCCCGAACCGTGCCGTTGGCGCAGGCCACCACGGGCATGACCAGCAGGTGGTTTCGCACGCCCGGCGGTCCCTTGGGCCGGGTGTAACCTAGGAAGACGTCCGGCCCGGGCAAATGCCTTTGGGCCACGTCGAAACCCGTCGCGACCTGTGGAGGTGGAACCTCTTCGGGCGCCTTGAGATTGTGATCGTGGACCCAGCTTCCCATCGGCGCGACCTCTGTTGTAGTGCCGATGGGCTGACCATAACGCCAGACTGTCTTCCCGGCCGGGATGTCCTCCAGCGTCACCTTGTGGCTGACCGGAATGGTCTCCCGAAGCTTCAACCGTCCGCCCCAGGGAAGCTCGACCTCTTCTCCCGCATGAAGTTCGGTGAGAACCAATGCCACGTTGTCTCGTTCATGGACCCTGATCAGTTTCATGTTTTCTCCTTCCCCTCAAAGAAAATGTGGATCATCAATGGATAGGAAGGATATTTTTCAGTAATTACCGGTGGTGATTCCCTCCCATCGTATACGAACCTCTATTGAGGGAAGTACTGGATGGTGGCGTCCGGGATCACAGCCACCCTGCATTGATCACCGCGGGTTTGCTTCAAACGATCTAATACCCCGTCCCAGGTACGCACAATTTCGCTGCCCTTGAGTCCAATCCAATTCTCACCGGCTTTGTCCCCGTAAGGAGAAAAAACTACCATCCGGTTGAGACCCGGGGTGTCGGCCACGGCAGGGAAGGGCTGGAAATGGCGGGCGCCGGTGGTCTTGCCAAAAGGCCCGTAAATATAGTGGGTCACCTGACCCTCTGGCGCACTGACGATCATGACAAGGTCCTTGGGCGACTCGACCGAGAAAAAGGGCTGACATATCACCAGCGCAAGCATGGCCTCGCTGCCCTTTCCATAGCAGTTGGCCACAATAACGTCTGCGGCCTCTATGATTTGCGTGGCGTAGTGAGTCTCTGCCTGCTGCGCGCCGGCCAGAAACGCCTCCTCAACATCCCCCACGAAAAGGGCCGTGTTCTCCCGGTCTATGTTGACCAGTGCGTTGACCACGACGTCGATCCCTGCGAGCCGGGCCGCCTCGACCATGTCAAGGCGCATCATGTTCTCCTTGTACTTGCCAAGGCCGATCTCTTCGCCAAAGGGGGTCTGCAGGATAGTATGCCTGAGTGGTTCATGGTTGGCTTCGATAGTCTCCATCGAAGACACGCCCGGCAGCAGAATCTTGGCTCCACCGCCGAACCCCGTGAATACGTGAGGGACGATGGACCCGATGCCGATCTTTAGATCGCACTTAGCCACCTCGGAATTGATCAATACCCTCGTGCCCCGCGAGGTCTTTCCCATCAGCGTGCAGTTCTCATAGATATTGTGATTATAAACCGGATAATCGGCCACCACGTTTTCGCCTAGTTTTTTGACGAAATCGGCGCGTGTGTAAGCTCCGTGGGCACCCAGGGCCATGACGAAGCGAATGTTTTCCCGTTGGATGCCGCCCGCCTCCAGCTCTTCGAGAACCAGGGGAATGAAATCGGCGATCCGGGTTGGCCGAGTCATGTCGTCAATGATGATGGCTGCTTCGTTACGGCTTTCCGCGAGCTTCCGGATGGTCTCAGTCCCTATGGGGTTGGCCAGGGCGGCCCGCATTCCGGCCTCGTCCAGCGCCGGGGCGTCGTGGCCCTTCATATTGCACGGGATCACCTCCCAGGCTCCGGGGAACTTCAGGTCCAGCCCGACATCCCCATGCCCGGC